>NZ_JBFRFR010000036.1:0-82138 GCF_052114925.1 Bradyrhizobium sp. 2TAF36
GCCACGCCCCGAAATCGGAATGTGGCCCATACCGCGGCTCCGATCCCGGCTATTGTTGGGGATTGGCGTTGGGAGTACGTTCCCGAACGGGACAGGTGAACACCTTTCCCTCCTTTTCAATCGACTGGCCGGCTAGTTCCGGAGTCCGGCAGATGGACGTATCCTCGCGGGTATCCACGAATGGCAATGCCGGTCTCAAGGCGTCATGGGACGACGGCGAGCGCGTCTTTTGCCGTGAATGGCGCCGGGGCGCCGATGGAGACGTCAACAGCGTCCTGACCGTAAGGGCGGCGACGGAACATCCGCCGGCCGCGGTCCTCGACCGGCTCGCCCATGAATACGCCTTGCGCGACGAACTCGATGGGACCTGGGCCGTACGGCCGCTGGAGCTGATCCGCGACGGTGGTCGAATCTTGCTGATACTGGAAGATCCCGGCAGCGAGCCGCTCGAACAACTGCTCGGCGCGCCGATGAAGCTGACCCGGTTTCTGCGATTGGCTCTCGGCATCACCACCGCCGTCGATCAGCTGCATCGGCAGGGCCTGGTCCACAAGGATTTGAAGCCGGCCAATCTTCTGGTGACCGGGGCAGACGAGGTCAGGATCACCGGATTTGGCCTCGCATCTCGCTTGCCGCGCGAGCGACAGCAGCTCGAACCACCGGAGACCATGGCGGGCACGCTGGCCTACATGGCGCCCGAGCAGACCGGCCGCATGAACCGGTCCGTCGATTCCCGCAGCGATCTGTACGCAATCGGCGTGACGTTCTACCGGATGCTGACGGGCGCACTGCCGTTCACCGCGGCCAGTCCGATGGAATGGGTGCACAGCCACATCGCGAGACGTGCCGTTCCGCCCGCCGAACGAGTCAATGGCGTGCCTTATGCCGTGTCGGCGATCATCATGAAGCTCCTCGCCAAGACGGCCGAGGACCGCTACCAGACCGCAGCCGGTCTCAAGAGCGACCTCGAACGGTCACTCGCCGAATGGGAAGCGCAGGGACGAATCGATGATTTCGTCCTGGCCCAAACCGATACACCGGACCGCCTGCTGATTCCCGAACGGCTCTACGGCAGGGAGCACGAGATCGAGGCGTTGCTCACCTCGTTCGATCGCGTCACCCGGAGCGGCACGCCCGAGTTGATCCTGGTGTCCGGCCCCTCCGGTATCGGCAAGTCCGCTTTCGTCGACGAAATGCACAAGGCCTTGATCCCGTTAGGAGGGTTCTTCGCCTCCGGCAAGTTCGATCAGCACAAGCGCGATATGCCTTACGCGACGCTCGCGCATGCGCTTCAAGGCCTTATCCGAGGCCTCCTCGCCAAGAGCGATGCCGATCTGGCACCCTGGCGTAGCGCACTGCACGAAGCGCTGGGCAATCTCGGTCAACTGATGGTGGATCTCGTACCGGAGCTGCGGCTGGTGATCGGGGATCAGCCACCTGTCCCGGATGCCTCCCCGCAAGACGCACAGCGACGCTTCCAACTCGTCGTTCGACGCTTCATTGGCATCTTCGCCAAGCCTCACCATCCACTCGTGCTTTTCTTCGACGACCTGCAGTGGCTCGACGTGGCCACACTGGATCTGATCGCGTTTCTTCTGAACAGATCCGACCTGCAAAATCTGCTTCTCATTGCCGCCTATCGACGCAAGGATGTCGACGTCAAACATCCGCTGGCACAACGGCTCGTCGAAATTCGGGCCTCCCGTAAACGGGTGCGGGAAATCGACCTGGCACCCCTCACCAGCGCTGCCGTCGAGGAATTCACCGCGGATGCACTTCACTGCGAGCCGGCATACGCCATGCCCCTGGCGCAGCTGATATACGAGAAGACGAACGGGAATCCGTTCTTTCTCACGCAGTTTCTGCGGGCACTGGCCGAAGAAGAACTACTGGCCTTCGATCATGACAGGCGACAGTGGCACTGGGATCTCGAACGCATCAAGGAAAAGAGCTACGCCGAAAACGTCGCGCGTCTCATGGTCGGCAAGCTGAGCGGTTTGCGCGACGAGACACGTCGGGCCCTGCTGGAGCTGGCCTGCCTGGGCAACAGCGCCGAGATCGCAATGCTCTGCCTCGTGCACGGAGCATCGGAGCAGACGCTGCACGCTGATTTGCGAGACGCGACGCGTCTCGAGCTGGTCCGACGCCTCAAGAGCTCTTACGCGTTCGTGCACGATCGCGTGCAAGAGGCCGCTTATGCGCTTCAACCGGACCAGGACAGGCGAACGACCCTGCACCTTCGGATCGGTCTGGTCCTGGCAGCGCAGCTGACGCCCGACGAAACCAACGAGCGCGTCTATATCGTCGCCAACCAGCTGAACCGCGGCATCGCCGCTTTGACGAACGGCGCTGAACGCGAACAGGTCATTGCCGTCAATCTCGCCGCGGGCCGGCGCGCCCGAAATGCAACGGCTTACCACGCGGCGGCAACCTACCTTGAAATCGCCCGCGAACTGCTCGGAGAGGAAGGGCATCCGCGGTGCAGCCGGGACGCCTTCGCGATCGGCCTGCTCCACGCCGAATGCAAATTCCTACTCGGCGAGCTGAACACGGCGGAAGCGGAATTGACGGTCCTGTCGCAGAGCTGTTCGGACATTCAGGCGAGCGCCGAGGTCGCCAGACTCCAGGCGCAGCTATACACCACCGCGGGACAGCTCGAGCGCGCGGTCGACGTTTGCCTCGCATTTTTGCGCAGAACCGGGATTGACTGGTCTCCTCATCCCAGCCGCAGCGAGGTGGACGAGGATCGGCGACGCCTGCGGAGCTTGACCGAAAAGCTGTCCGACGAGCAGCTTCATGCGCTACCGCCGATGACCGATCCGGATCATCGTGCGACCATGGGCGTCCTGGCCGACCTCCTCACGCCTGCGTTTCTCACCGATCGCAACCTCTCCGACACCATGCTCTTGGAGGCCACTCGACTGACGCTCCAGCACGGGACCAGCCCTGAAGCGTGCTACCCGCTGACCGCCATATTCGGCGTGCTCGCGAGCAATTCAACCGATGCTGAACTTGGATTCCGGCTATCACAATTTGGCGCAGCCCTTGCTGACAGGCAGCCGCAGACAGGGCTGAGCGGCCGGGCGCTTTTGGTATTCGGCCTTCACGTGACCCCATGGATTCTCCCGATCCGATCGGGACGGCCGTTCATTCGGCGCGCACTCGCAATCTGCTTGACGACCGGAGATCTGGCATTCGCGGCGTATTCGCATCGCGGACTGATATCGGTGGATCTCTTCTGCGGCGATCCGCTCATGGACGTCTGCTCGCGCGCCGAGCGGTCTCTGGCATTCGCCGAGGGTCTGGGCGTCCGATTGGCTGCGGAGGGCCTCATCAGGCAACGAGATCTGGCGCAGAGCCTTATGGGGCGCAATGGCCGGAATGACTTCGAGAGCCCCGCGGCGCTTCAGCCCTCGGATGCGAGCGAACCGATAAGCGCCTTCTTCTACTACGCGACGCAAATTCAGATCGAAGTCATTGCCGGACGTGACGATGTCGCGATTGCCCTCGCCGCACGCGCAGAAGCGCTCTCATGGTGCGCCCGCTCTTATTCGGATTTCACCGAATACCGGTTCTACACGGCGCTCGCTCATGCCGGGGCTTATCACGCATCGCGCCCCGAGGATCGCGAGCGACGCCTCAACGACCTCCGCGAACACCACCGCAAGCTGACAGTCTGGTCCAACCGTTGCCCCGCGAATTACGCTGCCCGGCAGAAGCTCGTCGCGGCGGAGCTTGCGCGCATCGAAGGTCGCGAACTCGAGGCGGAACAACTGTACGAGGAATCGATCCGATTGGCGCAAGAATCCGGCTGCGCCCAGATCGAAGCGATCGCTGCGGAACGCGCAGCAGGGTTCTACGAGGCGCGCGGCATTCGAACGGTAGTTCTGTCCTACCTGACAAAAGCGCGCGATTGTTACGCGCGCTGGGGCGCCGAGGCGAAGGTGAGCCAGCTCGAGAAACTCCATCCGGGCCTGCGGGAGCGAGGATCCGCGCTCAGCGCCGCAGGGACGATCGGTGCACCTGTCGAACAGCTGGACCTTGCGACGGTTCTCAAGGTGTCGGAGGCTGTTTCAGGCGAGATCGTGCTGGAGAAGCTCACGGAGACCCTGCTTCGTTCGGCCATTGAGCATGCGGGTGCGGAACGCGGAGTGCTGATTCTACCGAGGGGTTCCGAGCTGAGAATTCGGGCGGACGCGGTGACTGGCGGCGGTTCGATCACTCTCGATCTCGCCGATTCACCGATCTCCGCCGCCGAAGTCCCGATGTCGATCGTGCTTTACACGGCTCGCACCCAGGAAAGCGTCGTGCTCGACGAT
Source organism: Bradyrhizobium sp. 2TAF36 (assembly GCF_052114925.1). Classification (NCBI taxonomy): domain Bacteria; kingdom Pseudomonadati; phylum Pseudomonadota; class Alphaproteobacteria; order Hyphomicrobiales; family Nitrobacteraceae; genus Bradyrhizobium; species Bradyrhizobium sp. 2TAF36. Next base: position 4,320 of record NZ_JBFRFR010000036.1, read on the forward strand.
GCCTCGACGAGCAGCGCGTTCGGCGGCGACGAGTACATCCAGAAGAAGCACGTCCGATCAGCCTTGTGCGTGCCGCTCGTCAAGCAAGGCAGGGCGGTGGCATTTCTGTATCTCGAGAACAATCTCGCCTCGCGCGTCTTCACACCCGCCCGGATCGCGATTCTCAAGTTTCTCGCATCCGAGGCCGCGACCTCGCTCGACAATGCCCGTCTGTACCGGGAGCTTCAGGAGCGGGAGTCGCGGATCCGCCGGCTGGTCGAGGCCAACATCATCGGGATCTTCATCTTCGATCACACCCCCGACATTCTCGATGCCAACGACGCGTTCCTGAAGACCATGGGATATGATCGCGAGGATCTCGCCGCAGGCCGGTTGCGCTGGGCAGATCTGACGCCGCCCGAATGGCAGGAGCGCACCGACCGCGCCCGGGCCGAATTGAAGGCGACGCGGGTTGTCCACCCGTTCGAAAAGGCGTTCTTCCGCAAGGACGGCAGCCGGGTGCCGGTGCTGACCGGCGGAGCCTTGTTCGACGACGAGCAGGAGCAAGGCGTTGCCTTCGTGCTGGATCTCAGCGAGCGCAAGCGCGCCGAAACCGAGGCACGCGAGAACGAGCAGCGTTACCGCGAGGCTCAGATGGAGCTGGCCCACGCCAACCGCGTGGCGGTGATGGGACAGCTGACGGCGTCGATCGCCCACGAGGTCAATCAGCCGAACACCGCCGTCATCGCCAGCGCACAAGCGGCCTTGAGCTGGCTCGATCACCAACCACCGGCACTGGAGCAGACGCGCAGGGCGCTGACACGCGCCATCGAGAACGGCATTCGCTCCAGCGAGGTCATTGAGCGAATCCGGGATCTCGTCAAAAAATCACCGCCCAAACGGGATGCCCTGGCGATCAACAACGTCATCGGCCAAGTCATCGAACTCACGCAGGCCGAAGCAGCGCGGCACGATGTGTCGATCCAGACGGTATTCGCCGATCGTCTGCCCAAGGTCATCGGGGATCGCGTCGAGCTGCAGCAGGTCACGCTCAACCTGATCCTGAACGCCATCGAGGCCATGAGCGAGACAACGGGGGGCAAGCGCGAGCTGTTGATCCAGACCGCGAGAGCGGATGCCGAGAGCATACGCGTATCGATCACGGATTCGGGACCGGGCTTGTCGACGGAGGGCCTCGCGCGGCTGTTCGAACCCTTCTACACGACCAAGTCGGGCGGCCTCGGTGTCGGACTGTCGATATGCCGCTCGATCATCATTGCGCATGGCGGCAGGCTCTGGGCGACTGCAAACGAACCGCGCGGAGCCGTCTTCCAGTTCACTGTTCCGATCGATGACGGCTTTACGGTTGGTTGAATCATCTCGGCTGGCGTCATCACACCACAAAATTGGTGGGATGACCTGTAACCAAGGCCGGGCCGCGGACGAAATATAGCCATCGGATCGCGCCGGCGAAGCCAAGCACGGGCCGGAACAGGTCCGCCACCGACCGACGGTGCGCTGCAAGGAGAGATCAGTTGGGACTGTCCTGGCAACAAGGCCCGCTTTCAACGGGAGCAATCGGCCGCTTTCTCGTCCCCGAGCCGCTGCCCAAGCGAATCTTGTACGTCGAACCATTACGCCGCCGCCTCCGCGTGCGCTTTGGGGGAAGCTGGATCGCCGATAGCGAACGGGTGCTCCTGCTTTTCGAACCGGGCCGTTATCCCGTGGCCTATTTCGCGGAGGCCGATGTTTCCCCACATGTGCTGGAACGCACCGAGCACATCACTCAACACGCCGATCTTGGGCCGACGTCTTGGTACAGCGTTCGAGTCGACGAGCAACGCATCACGGCGCGCGGAGCATGGCGGCACACCAACCTGCCCGCCCATGCAGGCGATCTGCAGGGTCTGATCGCTTTTGCCTGGCGGGCCATGGATGCCTTCTACGAGGAAGACGAACGCATCGTGGGCCATGCCGCCGATCCCTATCACCGCATCGACATCCGCCAGACCTCTCGTAACCTCGTGGTCAACCACCAGGGCCGGGTCATCGCCGATACAAAGCAGCCGCTGGTCCTTTACGAGTCCGGCTTTGCACCCCGTTGGTATGTTCCACGTGCCGACATCGATGAGTCTGCCCTCACTCCGGTAAAGCTCCAGACCTTCTGCCCGTACAAGGGCCTCTGCAGCTATTATTCCATCGGAGACGCGCGCCAGGCGGCATGGTCGTATCCCGACGCCTATCCCGAAGTCCGCCGCATCTCCAATTTTGTATCGTTCGAGCCGGACATCGTGACGGTCCATCTCGATGGCACGCAGCTTCGTCTCGAACCCGGCCAATTGGTGGTTCCACACGGCCCCGATCGTAATCTTGACATCGCCGAGGTGGTCGCCGAGCCAACGCCTGGTGGCCGGCCCGCTGAAGCTGCAACCAGTCCCCTCCATCGACGCTCGTGAGACGAACGAGCATATCTTCGAGATCGCACAGCATTCAGCGTTTCGCGTCCACGATTATTGTGGCCCTCAACGGAGCCGCTCATCCCGAGCCTCCACTACGGGAGCGCCACAATGTCCCATCGTTCGAACCAGACACGCTCGATCCGCTCCGCTTTTGCGGGCCTTCTCCTGATCGGCTTGCTGTCGCCCGCACATGCCTCCGACCGGAACAGCTCTCTCGACGCCCTCCCCGATCTGCCGTCGCGGGCCGCCGCGCGTTTCGCCTCGGCCGAGCCGACGTCGCGCCTGCCCTGGCTCGCTCCGGTCGGCCACCGTCAGCCGAGCCGGGCCGATGCGCCTCGATCGGATGCTCTGTCGGCCTGGGAGCGCGAGCAGCAGCAGCGCGATCAGATGCTGGATCGCAAGCTCATCATCTGCCGCGGATGCTGAGCTAGCCCGGCCACCTCACGCTCGCCTGCCTAGGCATTCTCACCAGCCGATGCCGTCTCTGCGCTCTTCGCCAGCTCCAGCTCGTCAATCGTCGCAGGCGTCTGCGCAGCCTTTCGGCATTGCGCGGGCGTGATGCCCATATGGCTCTTGAACGCCCGCTGGAACGCCGCCTCGGACAGATATCCGACCGCTTCAGCCACCGCTCCGGTCGAGAGCGAGGATTTCCTCAGTTCGTTCGTTGCCAGCGTCATGCGGATGTCGGTCAGCAGCTCGCTGGGCGAACGTCCGACCTTCTCCTGGAATTGACGAGCGAGCGTCGCACGCGACATGTTGGCGAGCTGCGCAAGCTCGGGCAGCGTCCATGCGCGCGCGGGCGCATTGAACATGGCCGCGACGACCGGCGCGAGGCGTGGGTGACCTGCGAGCGCAAGCAGCCCGCGGGGCGCGTCCCCGGTCTCGCTGGCGAGGCGCAGCACGAGCGCGAACATCGCCGTCGACAACGCGTTCAGCATCGCGCGGCCGCCCAGCTGATCGTCTGCGGTCTCGCCGCGCATCAAGGCAACGAGGCCCGCGAGCTGCCCCGCCGTATCCCGCTCTCCGGCCTGCGCGCCGGCCCTCACGATCAGCACCGGCGGCAGATAGTTGCGCAGCAGCCGGTCGTGCGGCGGGGCGATCGAAAAATGTCCGCACAACAGATCGAGCCGGGCGTCCGAGCCGGGATTCTCGCTGATCGTGAAGTTGAGTGACGCGCGGTTGCGGGCCTTCAGCGGCGCGGCTCCGCTGCCGTCGTGCATGACGTGCCGGGGGTTGCGCGGCAGCAGCAGAATGTCGCCGGCCTCCAGTAGCAACGGCCGGCCTCCCGCCGGATCGTCCAGCACCGCCGAGCCTGCGAGCACCGCATGGTACGGGATCTCGTTGACCTCGCCCGGCCCCTGCTCGATCCGCCAGGGCGCGCCGTAGGAGCAGCGCAGGTCCAGACGGCCGCGCACCGGCATCATCTCGAACAGCCGGCTCAGCCAATCCATCGTATTCACCTCTCAGTACGTAACTTGAGACGATTGAGCATATATAAAAGCCTATCAAGCATTCAACATCTCACATCGCGACCCTACTGTCACTCCGCAATCGTTCACCACCCCAACACGGAGTGCCATCATGTCCCGACTTTCCGTCCCGAACCTCGAAACTGACGCCGGMCCCTCCGGCCAGGTCTATGCCCAGATCAAGAAGGCCATCGGCAGCGTGCCGAACACCTTTGCGGCCATCGCCGCCCATGGCCCCGCTGCGCTCAAGGCCGTGCTCGCTGCCGACACTGTGCTCGCCTCCGGCGGACTGACCAAGTCCGACAAGGAGATCATCAAGCTCGTCATCAGCGAAGCCGCCGGCTGTGACTATTGTGTCGCCGCCCACAGCCATCTCGCAAAGCTCGTCGGGCTGGCGCCGGAGATCCTGAAGCAGATCCGCGATGGCCGGCCCACCGGTGATGCCCAGCGCGATGCGCTGGTCGCGTTCGTCGACAAGCTTGCGCGCACCAGCGGCACCGTCAGCCACAAGGATTTCGTCGCGATCAAGGCCGCCGGCTACAGCGACGCGCAGCTCGTCGACATCAGCCTCGCCTTTGCCACCACCGTGTTCACCAACATCTTCAACCGCATCAACGACACCGAGATCGACTTCCCGGCGGTCGCCTAACGCGACGGCCGCCACGTCGATCATCACACATCAGGGATCACGACCATGACCACGCTTGCCAACACCCACACCGCCCAAAATCCTCTCGTCCGCGCCCTGCAGGGATCCGGCCTGCTCGCGGAAGATCTCGACTACCATGTCGTCCGCGCCTCGATGGTGATCATGTTCTTCTTCTTCGGTTACCAGAAGTGGTTTCCGTACGAATTCGAACGGCTGGTCCCGTTCATCAGCAACGGCCCATTGATCTGGTGGCTCTATCCCGTGTTCGGCCATGCCGGCGCCAGCTATTTCCTCGGCGTTTCCGAATGGACCTTCGGCACGCTGCTGCTCGCGGGCTTCTGGAGCCACCGGCTTGGCGTGCTCGGCGCCCTCGGCTCGACCGGCACCTTCATCGCGACCGTCACGATCATTCCCTTCATGCCGGAAGGCTGGGACCTCGCCGCTGGAGGCTTCCCCGCGATGACGGGCAACGTGCCCTTCCTGATGAAGGACGTCGTGCTGCTCGCAGTCTCCTTCTATCTGCTAAGGCAGGATCTGGTTCGCCTGACGCGGTAACAGGTTGCATTCTGCCCAGGGCGACGCGTCGCCGGCGAGCTTTCCCGCTCGCCGGCGATGGCGCGTCGCGACGATCACGGCAGTGTGCCCGCAAGCAGCCGCTTTCGCAGAGCATCAATGAACGCTCTTACCCGGACGGGCATTTGCGCGCGAGTCAGGAAAACCGCCCATATCCCGAGCTCAACCGGCGCGGCATCCGCCAGAACGATACGCTTCAACTCTCCGCGTTCAATCTGCTCGTAGACATCCCAATAGGTCATCATGGCGACCCCCACGCCTGCAAGACAAGCCGCTCGAACAGCGTCGACTGTGCTGGCCGACAGTGGGCCGGCGATCCGGATCTGCTCCAATTCGCCTCCACGTACGAACGGCCAGGTCTCCATCGCATGAAGCTTGATGCAGGGGTGACTCACCAGATCGCCCAGCGTTGCCGGTTCGCCGAAGCGAGCGATATAGGCTGGTGATGCGCAGAGGATGTAGGGATTGTCGGCGAGCCTTGTCGCGATCATGTCGGAAGGCTTCATCGGCGCCACGCGGATCGCAACGTCGAGACCCATCGAAGCGATGTCGACGCGATCGTCGCTCAGGACAAGATTGACCCGAAGCGCCGGGTTGTCCGCAATCAGCTTGGCTACGACGGGTACGATGACCGCATGGCCGATGACGTTCGGYGCGGTGACCTTGAGCACACCTGAGAGCCCCGAGCCGGCGGACGACACGGACTCGAATGCTGAATCGCGGGCGGCTATCAGGGCGGCGGCGTGAGGCAAGAAGGCCTCGCCCTCAGGGGTGAGCGACAGTGAGCGCGTGGTCCGATGAAACAGGCGCGCGCCGAGCTCAGCTTCGAGCGCTGCGAGCCTTCGACTGACCAACATCGGCGTGGTGCCCATCTCTCGCGCCGCAGCGGACAGGCTGCCGGCGGTCACGATGCTGCGAAACAGGGCCACATCCGCGAAATCCATTTTATAACGATAATCGATAAAGTGCTTAGCTTCCAGCCGGACTTCTGTCGGCTCACGGCGAGCTTTAAATCGATCTCCAGCAAGGGAGGCCACTCCCGAAGGTAAAGCCCCTGGAGATTCAAATGATGGACAACGAAGCGAAGGCGCTTTTCACGCCGATCGATATAAACGGCCGTACCGCGAAGAACCGTCTTGCTGTTGCGCCAATGACGCGCATCACGGCGACCCAGGACGGCCGGGCCACCGAAACCATGACGCGATACTACGAGCGGTTCGCGCGAGGCGGGTTTGGAACGGTCATCACCGAAGGCATCTACACAGACCAGGCGTTCTCGCAGGGCTACGTCCATCAGCCCGGCATGACCGACGAAGTGCAGGCCATGGCCTGGAAGCCGGTCGTCAACGGCATCAAGGCGCACGGAGCGATGGCCATTGCCCAGATGATGCACGCCGGAGCGATCAGTCAGGGCAATCGCTTTCGCGACAGCACGGTGGGGCCGTCTGCCATTCAGCCCAAGGGCGAGCAGATGACATTCTATCACGGAAAGGACCGCTACGTGCTGCCGGCAGCCATCACCGAAGAGCAGATCGCCGACGCCATTGCCGGCTTCGCGGGCTCGGCTGCGCGAGCGATCCACGTCGCCGGGTTCGACGCCATCGAGATTCACGGCGCCAACGGCTACTTGCTCGACCAGTTCCTGACCGACTACGCCAACAGCAGAACCGATCGCTGGGGCGGCACCACGGAGAACCGCGTGCGGCTAATCGTGGAAACCTTCAAGGCGGTGCGCGCGAAGGTCGGGAGCGCGGTGCCGGTCGGCGTCCGCATCTCGCAAGGCAAGGTGAACCACTATCATCACAAATGGGCGGGTGCGGAGCGTGACGCCGAAATCATCTTCGGCAGCCTCGGCGATGCCGGCGCCGACTTCGTCCATGTGACCGAGTTTGAGGCGTGGAAGCCCGCTTTCGCCAAGGACGGCCCGTCATTGATGCGCCTCGCCAAGCGCTACGCCCCCAAAGCGACGATTTTCGCCAATGGCAGCCTGCACAACATCGAGCAGGCGGTGGCTGCGCTCGACGATGGCGCCGATGTCGTCACGATAGGCCGCGGGGCCTTGGCGAACCCCGATCTGCCCAAGCGTCTGTTGGACCGCAGCTCTCTGGATGAATTTGACCCTGCGATCCTCGGCCCCATCGCTGACATCAAGGACACCGAACTGATGATGTGAGCACGTCCCGCGACGTCGATGCCGAGGGCCGACGCTCTGAAGATAGTGCACGCATCGAAAGGAACGATCATGACGGACGCGATCTCCGATGCCTCGGTGGCGTTGTCGCTCATGCTGGAAGCATTGCGCATGCTCGATGGGCCCGAGCATTCGAAGGCCGCGGCCCACCTTCGAGCGGCCATCGAGCAGCTATCGCCTCACACCGCGCAACAGTTGCTTCCACCTCTCGGTGAGGCTCCGAGCAGGTCCTAAGTCGTCATCGGGCGTGTAACCGCGACGACCTCATTCATCGTTTCGGCACCGCTCATCTCACCGCACGACCCATGAAGACGGCAAGGCCATGATGGTCGAGGCCACCTGCTATTTTGTAAAAAGAACTCAGATATGATGCTTATGAATTGTCAAATTCATTCCAGATAACGACTCGCGACCGAAGATAAGACCTAATCCAAGTAATTGAAATAGCACAATTATATTATTCACTTCGATCACGACAAAGCGAACCAATCCCACGCGTTCTTTGATGTGTTTTTATAAAAACGCATTTTATATAGAGACGTCCAACAGTCGGATGCAACCGAAAGGATCAATGGCATGGCCAAGTTCGCCTTCTTCGTCGAGTTGAAAGCCAATCGGGGCAAGGAAGCGGAAGTCGAAGCTTTCCTGAAGCAGGGCGCCGTGATGGCGAAGGCAGAGGCCGGAATAGCGGCGTGGTACGGGCTCAAGGAAGAGGAGCCGGGACGTTTCGGAATCATCGACACGTTCAATGACGAAGTCGGACGAGACGCGCATTTGAACGGCGAACTTGCAAAGGCGCTGTTCGCGAGGGCAGACGAGCTGTTTTCCGAAGCTCCCAAGGTGCACCGGCTTCACGTCGTCGCCCAGAAATAGAGCGTCTTACCGGGCTCTTCGTTGCAAGGCAGATGATGAGCTTGGGCGGCGCGACTTAACGAACACTTCAGCGAAGCGACCTCCCCCTAATTCTCCTGAAAAAGGACTCACGATGAACCAGGAATCGCCCAAGCCCGCTGTCGTTCTTGTGCACGGGGCTTTCGAAGACGCGTCGATCTGGAATGGAGTGATTGAGAGGCTCCAGCGCGACGGCTACCCGGTCGTCGCCTTCGGCAATCCGCTGCTGGGCCCGGCAATCGACACCGCGTACCTGCGCAGCCTGTTGGACAAGATCCAGGGGCCCGTGATCCTGGCGGCCCACTCCTATGGCGGGGCCGTCATCACGCAGGCCGGGGACGACCCCAAGGTCAAGGGACTTGTCTACGCGGCCTCCATCATGCCCGCGGTCGGAGAGGCCGCAACCCATTTGCTCGAACGGTACCCCGGCAGCACATTCCCCACGTCCGTCGAGCCGACCACGTACACCCTGCCCGACGGGACCAGCGGCACATATCTCCTCTACCAGCCCGACAAGTTCCACAGCAACGTTGCCGCCGACGTGCCCGCGAGCGTGGCCGCCCTGATGCTCGCCGGCCAACGCCCCATGAACCTGGCGGCCCTGACCGAACCGCTGACATCCGCAGCATGGACGAGCAAGCCGAGCTGGCAAGTCAGGCCCCTGCAGGATCGCGCCATTCCGGTCGACGAATACAAGTTCGAAGCCGATCGCGCCCACTCCACCGTCATCGAGGTGAACGCTTCGCACGCCGTCCCCGTCTCCAACCCGGACGTCGTGGCTGACGCAATCAAACAGGCCGCCCGCGCAGCAGCGAAGTAACGGCGTCCGCAAAGCGCGGTCGCTTGGCATCATTCAAACAGGGAGGACCCATCCGATGACGCAGGACGGTGAGCAAGAAGCAACGCCGCCCTGGGATGCGGCTCGGGTGAACCTCACATCGAACGAACTGGCCCCCGGCGTTTTCGCGGTCATGCCTGATGACGTGTTCGAGAAAGRCCACGTCGCCACCACGGCCGGTTTCGTGATCGGCGAACGCAGCGTACTCGTCGTCGAGTCAATGCTGAATGGCGATCTCGCCGCGCAGCTTATCGGGCTCGTACGTCAAGTGACGTCGAAGCCGATCCGCTTCCTCGTCAACACCAGCTATCACGGTGACCATGCCTACGGGAATTACCTGTTCCCCGACAGTACTGTCGTGATTCAGCATCCGGCGACCAAGCGCTACATGGAAGAAAGCTTCGAGGACGATCGCCGTTTCATGATCAGCCTCATGGGCAAGGGGAAGGGCATTGAACGCGTGCAGGCACGCGCCGCTGACATCACCGTCCCCGACATGATTAGCGTCGATCTTGGCCGCCGCATCGTCGAGGTCCGCCACTTTGGGTTCGCGCAGACGCCAGGCGATTTGGTCATATGGACGCCAGACGCGAAGGTGCTTTGGGTCGGTAACATGATCCAAGCACCGTCTCCGGCGCTTCCGTGGCTCCTCGAAGGGCGGCACAAGGAGACGATGACGACCCTTGCCCGCGTGCGCGACTTCCTGCCGGAAGACGCGACCATCATTCCCGGCCACGGCCGGCCGATGCGTCCCGCGGACATCGAATTCCCGCTTCGCTATCTTCGCGAGCTCGACAGCGCCGTGCGCACGGCGATCGCAGAAGGCCGATCGATCGAGGCCACGCTCGAGGCGGTCGCAATGGCGCACTACGGTGAGTACAGCCTGTTCGATTGGGCGCACAACTCCGTCAACGTGCCCGCCGCCTTCCGCCACCTGCAAGAGCCGGGCGGCGGAGTGGCCTAGAGGAAGATGCATCGGGGTCGACCGCGAGCCTTGAGCATCTCGTCGCGTTCGCAACCCTATCGATGTAGCTGATGTTACATCGATTTTTCAATCGCATCGCCGGGAGAACGTCGGCACGCCGAACTGTGAATGCAGCAGCGATCGGAGCGCTTGCTGTGCGCGTCACCTCATTGCCGGCTCGCAAGGCAACCCCTTTCGCTGATAGACACAGGGTCGGAGGCAGCTTTCGCCATGGAGCAGTTCGACTCGCTCCGAATCTTCCGGACCGCACGTCGGAAAGCGACTGCGGATTGGTCGGTGCAAGGAAGTCTGCCCCCGTTGTGGTCTTCGCCCTTTGGGCGATCAATTTGCGGGAGCGACCCTTGGCGAAAGGGTTACAGGAAGGGGAAATCAAGCAGGAGCTGCAAAATGGCGGGCACCTGCGCAATGTCCTCATCATCACCAAGACGATCGAGGGTATGGCGGAGCACCTGGCCTATGTTCGGCCGAGCTGGCGACGCGAGTTCCTGCCGCTGCGAACCTGGGGCGACAAGGAAGATCGTACCTACAAGGATCTGGATCGGCTGCTCGTGCTTCTCCGCGACGACTTCGGCTATCGGGGCTTCATTGGGCTCTACATGGATGGTGATCCCGATCTCGTGCGTTATCGCGCGCTTTCGGAAAGCGAAGAGGCCGACGACAAGCCGTAAAGCTCGGATCCGACGGTGCCGCTGCCTCACTGCGAGGCTCGCGGTGACATCAGGACTCTCACCCGCAGATTAAAAATGGCTCGCTTGATGCGAGCCATTTTCTCATCGGGACCGGTGAAGTCCGAACGTGGCTGCGGGATACACTACCGCGACCATGCCGGGACGACGCCGTTCAGCGATTTCGGGCCGCCAGCGCACGTCGCGCGTCAGCGAAGGCCGCCGGTGACGTGAAGTGTCTCGCCCGTGACGTAGGACGCTTCGTCCGAAGCGAAGAAGGCCACCGCGGCAGCGATCTCCTCAACCTTGCCGATGCGGCCAAGCGGGGTGGTGGATTCGATCCAGTTGCGCATGTCGCCCTCGTGCAGGCCGGCGGACACGACGCCTTCGGTGGCGATCATGCCCGGATTGACGGCGTTGACGCGGATCTTGCGCGGCGCGAGCTCCTTCGACAGCACGGAGGAGATCGCATCCACCGATGCCTTCGTCGCGGTGTAGACAGCGGTGTTCGCCGGCGCGATGGTCGACACGCCGGAGCTGATGTTGATGATGCTGCCCCCATTGGGATTGAAGTGCTGCACCGCTTCCCCTGAGATCAAGAGAAGCCCGAGCACATTGAGGTCGAAATGCTTGTGGAAATGCTCAGGCGTGATGGCCTCGAGCGCCGCGAACTCGTAAATGCCCGCGTTGTTGACGAGGATGTCGATCGCACCGAACGCCTTCACGGTTTCCGCGACGACGCTTTTCACGTTTTTGGCATCGGCCAGGTTGCCGTGCACGGCGACGGCTTTGCCACCCTTGGCGATGATGGCGGCGACCACGCGGTCGGCGGCCTCTTTGCTGGCGCTGTAATTGACGGCAACCGCCGCACCCTCGGCCGCAAGCCGGGCGGAGATTTCGGCACCAATGCCTTTGGATGCGCCGGTCACGAGCGCAACTTTGCCTTCGAGTCTCTTGGTCATCGCATGTCTTCCGTTGTTCGGCGGGATGCCGATATTCAATAGTTCAATACTAGTGAACTATTGAATGAGTTCAAGGGACGTGCTATATTTTGGGCATGGTGCAGTTCGTTCACCCATCGCGGGACGAGATTACACTCGCCGGGGTACTTGGAGCTCTCGCGGATCCGATGCGGCTGCGCATCGTCAAAAGCCTGGCCGCGCAAAACGATTGCATGTCGTGCACCGAGGCGGCGCCTTGCCCCGACATGGCGAAGTCGACCCTGTCGAACCATTTTCGGATCCTGCGGGAGGCCGGCCTGATCCGGACGTCAAAGCAAGGCGTCCAGCACCGCAACGTTTTGCGCGAAGAGGACATCAACGCGCGGTTTCCGAAACTGCTCAAGATGATCCTGAGCTTTCCCGATTGAGGGCATTCGCGCACGACAGATTTGTGGAGCGCGCAAGGGGATCGGCCGATGGTGCCACCGGGCGTATCCCAAAACAAAAATGGCCCGCGCTTCCGTCCCGGCGCAGCGCGTTGCCCGGCGTTCGCGCCATGATCGATTTTCTGGCTACAGCGCCGAAGGCCCAGGTCTAGCGCGCCGTCTCTGCGCCGACCTGCTAGGGCTGCAAGACATGTTGCTCCGCGCGCGTGACGGAGCCTCCAAGCAGGCAACCCACGGGCCGGCTGTCAGCGAAGCCGAGCCGCACCCGAATCTCGGACAACGACCCCATCGCCCGGCCCTGCATGATGGTGATCCGCGCGCTGTTGCGCTCGACCAGGCCGTTCTTGAGCAGTCCGAACGCGAGCGCCGCGGCGGCAATGCCGGTGGCAGCATCTTCCGGGTAGCCTGATGACTTCGGAAACTGTCGCGCCTCGAAGCGCCGTTCGCCCTGATGTTCGATGGCGTAGGGGTAAAGTCCGGTGGACCCGATCCGCCCGCAGCACGCCTCGATCTGCGCCGGGTCCGGCACCAGCTCGTTGAGCTCGCGGACGCCCTTGATCGGGATGAGCGTCTTCACGCGCGACGTGACGGCGTTCTGCACTGGCATATCAAGCAGATCGCGGCGCGACAGCTTGAGCGTCGACAGAACGTCCTCCTCTTCGGCACGCGAGAGATCAACGACCTTGCCGACGGGCTGGCTGATCTCGACGGACGGTTCGCCCGAGTCCACACGATCGACATAACCCGTCACCGATCCGCTGCGCGTCTCGATGCGGACCTGTTCGCCCGGCAAGCGCCCTTTGGTCGCGAGGACCCAGAGCGCGCCGATGGTCGCGTGACCGCACATCTCCATCTCGTGTCGCGGAACCCAGAACCGGAAGACGTAGTCAGAGTCGAGTCCCGGCGCCGGCAGGACGAAGCCCGACTCATGCCCGAAGCGCCGGGCCACCGACTGCATCCCTGCAGCAGTCAGGTTCGATGCATCGATGACAATCGGACAGGGGTTGCCGCCGCGCCCCATGTGGGTGAACACGTTGACAAGGTCGATCTCGGTCATCGGATAGCTCGCTTCATGGAGTGCGCGACGGCGTCAACGATCGCGTTGGCAACGGTTTGATGGATCATGGTCAGATTCTGATGGCGCTCGAATGCCACGCTGGGCGGAAGCGACAACCTCTGCATGTCGAATCCAAACCTGGGAAGTCGTAACGCTATTCAAGTTTTAGTGACATGTCCGGCTAGATCATTTCTTACAAGCGTCGAAATATTTGCACCGCGCCGATGTTTCTTATGCTGATGACAGCAACACCAGGATCCCCGATGCCCCCGGCTGCGCTGGTCTCCCTGGCGACGTCGGTGCCTCCCCACGTGTTTTTGCAAGAGGACGTGCTGACGGCGGCATGGGATGTCTTCGGCGCCCGCTTTCCCGAATTCGAACGGTTCTCAAGCATTTTCTCGAATACCGGCATAGTCAAGCGTCACGGCGTCAAGCCGTTCGACTGGTATCTCGAACGACGAGGCTGGCCCGAACGCACCGAGGCCTTTCTCGAAGGAGCTGAAGCGCTATTTGTCGATGTCGCCGAGAAGGCGCTGGCGAGCGCGCAACTTGCCGGCGGCGATGTCGACACTGTCGTGACCGTCTCTTCCACGGGAATCGCGACACCAAGTCTCGAGGCGCGCGTTGCTCGCCGGATGGGCTTCCGGTCCGACATGATGCGTGTACCGGTGTTTGGTCTTGGCTGTGCGGGCGGGGTTTCGGGTCTATCGATTGCGTCGCGCCTCGCCCAAGCGCGCCCTGGCACCAACGTGCTGCTGGTCACGATCGAGCTCTGCTCACTCGCACTTCGCCTGGACGAACTTACCAAAGCCAACATCGTCGCCGTCAGCCTGTTTGGCGACGGTGCTGCTGCAATCGTGTTGCGCGCGGGCGATGGCGGTGCGACGCAGATCGAGGCTGCCGGCGAACACCTTTGGCCGGATACGCTTGGCATCATGGGATGGAGTGTCGATCCGGAAGGATTCGGCGTCATCTTTCGCCGCACCATACCTGACTTCGTCACGAGGCATTTCAACTCCGCCGTGACCGAAATTCTCTCCAGAATGCGTCTTTCGGTGGAAGACATTGACCGCTTCATCTGCCATCCCGGCGGCGCGAAAGTTATCTGCGCATTGGAAGGCGCGCTCGCGCTCGACCAAGGAACGCTCTCCCATGAACGACAGATTATCGCCGACTTTGGTAACATGTCGTCACCCACTGTATTGTTCGTGCTTGAGCAGGCTCGCGCGAAAGGGCTGCCGGCGCGCTCACTGTTGACGGCGCTCGGACCCGGCTTCACCGCGAGCTGTGTCACGCTACGGCACACTGCGTGACGTTTGCTGAACTCATTCTCGGCGCCATCACGCTGCAGCGCGTCGGCGAACTCGTCATTTCGCGCGCGAACACTCGAAAGCTCCTGGCCCGCGGCGCCGTCGAGGTGGCACCCCGGCATTATCCGTTGATCATCACGGTTCATGCCGTCTGGCTGTTGTCGCTGTGGGTGTTCGGCCGCGACCAACCGGTGAATGTCGTTGCCCTGGCCGGCTATCTTATCCTTCAGTGCCTTCGCTTCTGGATCATCTGGACGCTCGGCTCACGATGGACGACGCGGATTATTGTTCTGCCCGAACAGCCGCTCGTGTCAGCGGGACCCTATCGATTTCTGTCGCATCCCAACTATGCCGTGGTTGCCGGCGAGATCGCCGTGCTCCCTTTGGTTCTGGGTTTGCCGCTGCTGGCCATCGTCTTCACCATCCTCAACGCCGCGGTTCTCGCGATCCGCATACGGGCCGAAAACCTCGCCCTCGCCGCATCCCGTGAGACATTATGCGTGGCGCACAATGACTGAACGGGTTACCGAGCCGAGTGCAGCTACGTGGCTTGGCTTCGTCCTGATGTGCCTCGGCATGTTCATGGCGATCCTCGACATTCAGGTCGTCGCCACTTCGCTACCCACGATCCAGAGTACACTCGCCATATCGCGAGAGGCGATGAGCTGGATTCAAACCGCGTATCTAATCGCCGAGATCATCGCCATTCCACTGACCGGGTGGCTTACGCGCGTTCTGACGCTGCGATGGCTGTTCGTTATTGCGATCAGCCTCTTTACCCTTGCCTCCATCGGCTGCGCATTCAGCAGCAGTTTTACGACGCTTGTCAGCTTCCGCGTGCTTCAGGGTTTCGCTGGCGGCGTGCTGATTCCGGCGGTTTTTTCCGCTGTCTTTCTGCTGTTTCCGATCCGTTTGCATCCCGTTGCCACCACCATGGCCGGCATCATGGCCGTGCTGGCGCCCACGGTCGGGCCGGTGGTCGGTGGCTGGATCACCGACACCTGGTCCTGGCATTGGCTGTTTCTGATCAATGTCGCTCCTGGGGTGGTCGCCGCACTCGCCACGCCAATGCTGCTGCCGCGCGAACGACCCCGGCTTTCTGATCTGGCTACACTCGACGTGCCGTCTCTCGGACTTCTTGCGGTTTCGCTTGCATGCCTGGAGATCGGTCTGAAGGAAGGCCCGCAACGCGGGTGGCTTTCTCCATTCTGCTCCATCCTGATCGTCTTGAGTGCTGCCGCGGCAACCGTCTTCGCCATCCGAACACTCAGGGCCGCGCATCCGGTGGTCGAACTGTCAACCTTTAGATCGCGCTCGTTTGCAATCGGTTGCGCATTGAGCTTCTTCCTCGGAGTTGGATTGTTCGGCTCGGTCTATCTCATGCCGGTCTTCCTCGCCTATGTTCGACATCATGACGCATTTGAAATCGGCACGATCATGCTCGTCACCGGCGTTGCGCAGCTTGCCACCGCGCCGATTGCGGGCCTGCTGGAAAGCAGGTTTGATCCCCGCTGGTTGTCGGCGGCGGGGTTTGGTCTGTTCGCGATCGGGCTGGGTTGCAGTGCATTCGAGAGCCGTGTCGCCGACTTCCAAGAAATGTTCTGGCCGCAAGTCTTGCGCGGCGTTGCGATCATGTTTTGCCTGCTGCCTCCGACCCGGCTGGCGTTGGGTTCGCTGACCGCATCACGGGTACCCGACGCAAGCGGCCTGTTCAACCTGATGCGAAACCTTGGGGGCGCAATCGGCATCGCGCTGATCGATACGATCCTTTACGGGCGCACCGGCGGGCACGCCGACGCTTTGCGCGAGCGCCTGATTGCGGGCGATGTGACTGCGGCTCAGGCGATCGGGCTTGACGTCACGCTGTTTACCCACCGCCCTCCGCAGGTCTCCGATRCCACGGTTGAAGCCTATCTGCGTCCCATGGTCGAAAAGGCCGCGTTCGCGCTCAGCGCCAACGAAGCCTGGGCCCTCCTCGCTTGCGTGGCGCTGCTCGGACTGTTGCTCATTCCGTTCGCGGCCGGTCCCCTGGAAGGCACTGATGAGAATTCTGGTGATGGCGCACTCAATTGAGTGGTGAATAGAGATCGCAATTGCCGCGACGCCCGGCCCAACCGGCGAAGTTCGGCGTGGTTCGCTTACCTATCTGAGGAAGGCCGCACTGACCGAGGGACTCGTCGTGACCTGAGACGGTAGGCGCCCGCCCCACCAAAACAAAAATGGCCCGCGTGATGCGGGCCATTTTCGTATCGGAACCGGTAAAAGTCCGAACTTGGTTGCGGGGATAGGATTTGAACCTATGACCTTCAGGTTATGAGCCTGACGAGCTACCGGGCTGCTCCACCCCGCGTTAAACCGTCGCTTTGCCTTGGCCAAGATGCCGGGGACGGTGGATGAAGTGGCCGGCGCTGTTCGCGTGGCTTGCTTCGTCCGTCCCAAAGGCTTCCTTGGAAGGCAACCCCGGGGCAAAGCCCCTCGGGTGCGAGGCGTATGTACCAACCCGGGCTGCCTTTGGAAAGGGCCGCGGGGACGTTTTTTTCGACTTTATGACAGTGAGTTGGGCCGATTTTCGGCCCGTTTGGTGCGCTCTTGCCAGAAGTTCCACAAAGGCCCAGCTTGCGGGCAATAAAACCGGGGGCAAACGCCATTTTCAGGGGAGACCACCCATGGACCATACCTTGGACCACCCCTTGGCGAGCGCGCCACTCCCGGCGCTGAGGGATGCCTTCGAGGCCATGGTCGCGCGGGCGCGCGCCGAGCCGGCGCCCGACCTGGCCGAGCGGCTCGACCGGCTGGCGCGGCTGCGCACTGTGGTCGCCGACAACGAGGAACGTTTCCGGCAGGCGATCTCGGCCGATTTCGGCCACCGCTCGGCCGTCGAGACCACCATCGCCGAGACGATGCTGGTGTTCTCCGAGATCCGGCATGCGACCAAGCACCTGAAGGGCTGGATGGCACCGCAGCGCGTGGCCACCGCGCTGCAATTCCTGCCCGCGCGCAACCGCCTGATCCCGCAGCCGCTCGGCGTCGTCGGCATCATCGCGCCCTGGAATTATCCGCTCCAGCTCACGCTTGCGCCGGCGATCGGCGCGATCGCTGCCGGCAACCGTGTCGTGATCAAGCCGAGCGAACTCTCGCCGCACTTCTCAGTGCTGCTGAAGGAGACGGTGGCCGCGAAATTCGATGCCACCGAACTACTGGTGACAGGCGTCGAGGACGAAATCGCAAAAGGCTTCGCACACCTCCCCTTCGACCATCTCGTCTTCACCGGCTCGACCCGGGTCGGCCGGCTGGTCGCGGAGGCCGCCGGGCGCAATCTCACGCCCGTAACGCTCGAGCTTGGCGGCAAGTCGCCTGTTATCATCGACGCTTCCGCCGATCTCGAGGAGGCCGCCGAGCGCATCGCCTACGGAAAGCTGCTCAATGCCGGGCAGACCTGCATCGCGCCGGACTATGTGCTGGTGCCCGAGCGCTCGTTGCAGGCCTTCGCCGAAAAAGTGCGCGCGCAGATGCGGCGCATGTTCGGCACCGATCCCGCCAACAAGGACTACACCTCCGTCATCTCCGACCGGCACTATGCGCGGCTGGAACATCTCGTTGCGGATGCCGCCCAGCGCGGCGCAAAGATCCTGCAACCAGCGAAGGCGGACGATCCGAACTGGAAAGCACACCGCAAATTCCCGCCGACGCTGGTCGTCGGCGCGACCGAGGCGATGGCGGTGATGCAGGAGGAGATTTTCGGCCCCGTTTTGCCGGTGCTGGGCTATCGCGATCCGGCGGAGACGATCGCTTTCGTCAACGCCCGCGACCGGCCGCTCGCGCTCTACTGGTTCGGCAAGGATCGCACCGCGCGCGACGAGGTGCTGTCGCGCACGATCTCCGGCGGCGTCACCATCAACGACTGCCTGTTCCACTTCGCGCAAGCCAACCAGCCGATGGGCGGCGTCGGCGCGTCCGGCACCGGCGCCTATCACGGCGAATGGGGTTTTCGCACGTTCAGCAAACTGAAGCCGGTGTTTTATCGCTCCAAGTTCAACCGCCTCGCCGACCTCTATCCGCCCTACGGCGGCAAGATCGCACGGCTGGAGAAGTTGATGCGGTTCATGTCGTAGCTTTCAGTCATTGCGAGCCAACGGGTCCGCGCGAAGCACGGCCCGATGGCTCGCAATGACGAGAAGAAAATGCAGAGGGGGAAACATCAGTGACTGACACATTCGATTTCGTCGTCGTGGGCGCGGGCTCCGGCGGCTGCGCGGTGGCGGGGCGGCTGTCGGAGGATGCGGCGACGTCCGTGGCGCTGCTCGATGCTGGCGGACGGAACGACAATTGGCGGATCACCACGCCATTCGGGCTCGCTTTGCCATACAGCGCGGCCAACTGGGCCTTCGATACCGTGCCGCAGAAGGGATTGAACGGCCGCATCGGCTATCAACCGCGCGGCAAAGGCCTCGGCGGCTCCTCGGCGATCAACGCCATGGTCTACATCCGCGGCCACAAATCGGACTACGACCACTGGGCCTCGCTCGGCAATGCCGGCTGGTCGTACGCCGACGTGCTGCCCTATTTCAAGCGCTCGGAGAACAATTCCGATTTCGACGGCGAGTATCACGGCAAGGGCGGCCCGCTGCATGTCAACAGACTGCGCTCGGACAATCCGATCCATGACGTCTTCCACCAGGCCGCGCGCGAGGCGCAGTTCCGCATCCGCGAGGACTTCAACGGCGAGGACCATGAAGGGCTCGGCAGCTACCAGGTGACGCAGCACCATGGCGAGCGCTGGAGCGCGGCACGCGCCTATCTGCATCCCCACATGGACAAGCGCGCGAACCTGCACGTCGAGACGGGGGCGCAGGCCACGAAAATCCTGTTCGATAGCGGGCGCGCGGTCGGCATCGAATATGTGCAGGGCAAGCAGACCAAGCAGCTGCGCGCCCGCCGCGAGGTGATCCTCGCCGGCGGCGCATTCCAGTCACCGCAGCTATTGATGCTGTCGGGCATCGGCGATGGCGAGGCGCTTCGTACGCACGGCCTCGGCGTCACGCATCATCTGCCGGGCGTCGGGCGCAATCTGCAGGACCATCCGGATTTCGTGTTCGTCTACGCTTCCGACTATCCACACTTCGTTCATTCATCGCTCGGCCGGTTGCCATCCCTGCTCCGCGCCATCCAGCGGTATCGCCGGGAGCGACGCGGCCTGATGACCACCAATTTCGCCGAGTGTGGCGGCTTCCTGAAGACCAGGCCCGAACTCGCGGTGCCAGACATCCAGCTGCACTTCGTCATCGCGATGCTCGACGACCACGGCCGCAAGAAGCACAAGGAGGCGGGCTTCTCGTGCCATGTCTGCCTGCTCAGACCGAAGAGCCGCGGCAGCGTCTGGCTGAAGAGCGCCGATCCGCTCGCTGCACCCATGATCGATCCGAACTTTCTGGGCGAGGCGGAAGATCTCGAGTCGATGGTCGCGGGCTTCAAGACCACGCGGCGGCTGATGGAGACGCCCGCGCTGCGCGCGTTGCAGAAGAAGGACATGTTCACGTCGGATGTGAGAACGGACGACGACATCCGCGCCATCCTGCGCAATCGCGTCGACACCGTCTATCACCCCGTCGGCACCTGCAAGATGGGCACCGATGCGATGGCCGTGGTCGATCCGAAGCTGAAGGTGCACGGCATCGAGGGCTTGCGCGTCGTCGACGCCTCGATCATGCCGACGTTGATCGGTGGCAACACCAACGCGCCGACGATCATGATCGGGGAGAAGGTGGCGGATATGATCAGGGCGGAGGTGCGTGCGAGTTAGCGCGACGCCGCCACCCAATTCTCCGCCGTCGTCCCCGCGACCGCGGGGATCCATAATCACAGGGAGATGTTGTGGGGCGAGATGGCAACTCCGAGTCTTCGCCAAACGTCTCCCTGAGGTTATGGGTCCCGGGCTCGCGCTACGCGCGCCCCGGGACGACAGTAGGGCTCAATTGAGCAGGAACCCGCCATCCACCGTCACCACACTCCCCGTCATATACCGCGACGCCCGTGACGCCAGCAGCAGGATCGCGCCGTCGAGATCGGACTCGGCGCCGACGCGGCGCTGCGGGATGCGCTTGGTCAGGCGTTCGCCCGGCGGGGTGGACCAGAAGGCGTGATTCATTTCCGTGTCGATATAGCCTGGCGCCAGCGCGTTGATGCGGATGTTCTGGCCTGCGAGCTCCAGCGCCATCGCCTTGGTCGCCTGGAGGATGCCGGCCTTGGAGATCGCATAGGGCGATACCGCCTTCAGCACGCCGGTGCCGAGCACGGAAGCGATGTTGACGATGTTGCCTTCCTGCTTGCGCGCGATCATGCGGCGCGCGACTTCGGTCGCGAGGAAATAGGCGCCTTTCAAATTGGCGCCGATCACGGCGTCCCAATCGGATTCGGTCTGTTCGGTCGCGAGCTTCTCGATGGCGATGCCGGCATTGTTGATCAGCACCGTGATCGGACCGAGCGCGGCTTCCGTGGCATCCACAGCCTTGGCGATCGATGGCATGTCAGTGACGTCGAGTGCGACCGCGGCAGCGCGGCCGCCCTTGCCGCGGATCTCCTCCTCCAGGCTCTTCAGCTAGTCGGTCTGCCGCGCCGCGAGCGCGACGGCCGCGCCATGGGCCGCGAGGACCCGGGCAAATTGCCGCCCCAGCCCCTGGCTCGCGCCCGTCACAAGGATGGTTTCTTGACTGACGTCGAATAAGTCTGACATGACGCTTGCCTTGAGTGTTTTCCCTGAGCTTTGGAGCCACCAATACAGACGATTTTAACGATCTGAAACCGGAATGATCGGTCCGGCGTTCATTCGTTCCATCGACGCAAGCGTTCCATCGAGGCAGGCCTGACGCTCATGAACAGTTTCGATCTCGCGGTCTATGCGGCACTCGTCGTCGCGATCGGCTTCGGTTTCAGGACTGGCCTGCTCGGCAGCGCCATGACCATCCTCGCCTATCTCCTGGCCGCTCCCATCGCCGTCGGACTGATGCCGCTGATCGTGCCGCAGGTCGCGAGCAATCCGAACGCGCCGCTGCTRCAAAACTGGATCTGGTTCTTCGGCATCTTCGTGGTCGTCGGCATGCTCCTTGGTTATATCGGCCGCCTCGCGCTGAACGACACGATACGCGAAGCCGGGATCGGCGACCGGCTCGCCGGCGCCGCACTCGGCGCCGTCAGGGTCGGCCTCGTCGCCACCACCCTGGTGCTGGTGTTCGACCAGATCGTGCCGGCCAACCGCCAGCCGCCGTTCCTCGCCGGTTCGCATCTGCGGCCGCTGTTCTCGGCGGCCGGCAAGATGGGCTTCAAGACATTGCCGCCGGAGGCCGCGGCCGCGATCGACCGCCTCAAGCAGGAACGGCGCATCTAGCTTATTGTCTGGGCATGATCTTTTCGGAAAACCGCTGCACACTTTTCCGGATCATGCCCGCACATTTGCATCGCCGCGCGACCGCGCCATGCATTTTGACGCGGCCCCCTCCCTTATCAGCGGCGCCACGATTGGCTAGAGTGCGGCCCGTCTAAAACCTGCCTGACATTACGGGAGTGAAACAGTGGATCTTGGGATCAAAGGTCGCCGCGCCATCGTCTGCGCATCCAGCAAGGGCCTTGGCCGCGCCTGCGCCATCTCGCTGGCGGAAGCCGGCGTTGACGTCACGCTGACCGCGCGCGGCGCCGAAGCCCTGAAGAAGACGGCCGACGACATCCGCAAAGCCTATCCGGGCGTGAAGGTCACCGAGATCGTCGGCGACATCACGACGCCTGCGGGCCGCGAGGCCGTGCTGAAGGCCTGCCCCGAGCCGGATATCCTCATCAACAATGCCGGCGGCCCGCCGCCCGGCGATTTCCGCAACTGGACCCGCGACGACTGGATCAAGGCGATCGACGCCAACATGCTCACGCCCATCGAGCTGATCAAGTCGACCGTCGACGGCATGATGGCGCGCAAGTTCGGCCGCATCGTCAACATCACCTCGGCGGCGGTGAAGGCGCCGATCGACATCCTCGGTCTCTCCAACGGCGCGCGCGCCGGCCTCACCGGCTTCATCGCCGGCCTGTCGCGCAAGACCGTGATCAACAACGTCACCATCAACGGCCTGTTGCCGGGTCCGTTCGAGACCGACCGCCTGACCGGCACCGCGAAGGCCGAGGCCGACAAGCGCGGCACGACGCCGGAGCAGATCCTGGCCGAGCGAGCAAAACTCAACCCGGCCGGCCGCTTCGGCCAGCCTGACGAGTTCGGCTATGCCTGCGCCTTCCTCTGCGGCGCCAAGGCCGGCTTCATCACGGGCCAGAATATCTTGCTCGACGGCGGCGCCTTCCCCGGAACGCTGTGAGAGCAGTCTGGTACGAGCAAACAGGACCGGCGGCGGATGTCCTCACCTATGGTGAGATGGCGACGCCGGTCGCTGGCCCAGGCGAAGTTCGCATTCGCCTGGAGGCCTCCGGCGTCAATCCGGCCGATGTCGGCCGGCGCGGCGGCAGCTATCGCGCGATGGAATTTTCGCGCGTCATTCCGAACAGCGACGGCGCGGGTTTCGTCGACCAGATCGGCGACGGCGTAACGCGCTTCAGGGTCGGCGACCGGGTCTGGCTGTTCAACGGCCAGCGCAACGGCCGCGCCTTCGGCACGGCGGCCGAATATATCGCGCTCGCCGAGCAGCTGGTGACGCCGCTGCCGGATCATCTTTCCTTTGCGGAAGGCGCAACGCTCGGCATCCCCGCGATGACCGCATGGTGCGGCCTGTTTGCGGATGGGCCGATCGTCGGCAAGACCGTGCTCGTCACCGGCGGCGCCGGCGCGGTTGGCCATTATGCCGTGCAGCTCGCCAAATGGGGCGGCGCGCAGGTGATCGCGACGGTCAGCTCGGCGATGAAGGGCGAGCAGGCCCGGCGCGCGGGCGCCGATCTCGTGGTCAATTACAGGGACGAGGACGTCGTCGCCAAGGCGATGGCGTTCACCGGCGGACGTGGTGTCGATCGCGTGGCCGATGTCGATTTCGGCGGCAACATCGCGACCACGTTGAAGCTGATGGCGCTCAATTCGACGATCGCCGTCTACGCCACCAACGGCAACCGCACACCCACGGTACCGATGCGCGAACTGATGGAGAAGTGCATCACGCTCCGCACGCTGGTGCTGTTCGCGCTACCGCCCGCGCTGCTTGCGGCGGCCCAGGCCGATATCACGAAATGGCTGGCGGCGGGACCGCGGATCCACACGATCGCGGCGCAGTTCGCGCTGTCGGATACTGCGCAGGCGCATCTCGCGGTCGAGAAGGGCGACAAGCTCGGCACCGTGATCGTCGACTGCGCGCGGTGACGACTTAGGATACCGGCGTGGTCCGCTCGTCGGTCCAATCGATGCCGAGCTCGTCCATGCCATCGGCGAGCAGATCGCCCAGCATCGGTTCGCCCAGCAGATATTGCACCGTTTCGCGACGCGGGTTCTTGTATTCACCGCGCGCCTCGGCGGCGCGGGCACGCAGATCGTCCCACTCCTCCACTTCGCCATCGCCGCGGCCAAGCCACATCAGCGTGACAAGGTCGAGCTGTTCGTCCTCGTTCAGCGCGCGGATGAAACCGGACAGCTCGGCCGCAACCGGGTCGGAATTGGTGTCCTCGAGCACGTCGATCTCGTCATCATCAGAGGGATTGGAGCCCGAGTCAGGGTCGGACGCCGCCTCCTTGACGTCGAATTCGCGGGCCTTCTCGATGATGAAGGCGACCTTCTCGGCGGAAATGGCAAGCTCTGGCATCGTCGCTCTCTCTGGCTGTCTCGGGGTTCCCCCGATAACGCAACATCGCGACAGATGATCCATTGCGTTCGACGGCGGAAGGCCGCATCTTTCGCGAAAGCAAGAAAATTGGGATCGCCGCATGCCGTGGGCCGTGGGCAAGGTCAAAATCACCAAGATCGTGGAAATGGAGACGGTCGGCTCGACCCGCTTCATCCTGCCGGCCGCGACCAATGACGAGATCCAGAAGCTGCCCTGGCTGATCCCGCATTTCGCCACCGGGGAGGGCCGGCTGAAAATGTCGATCCACTCGCTGGTGGTGGAGACGCCGACGCGCCGCATCGTGGTCGACACTGGCCTTGGCAACGACAAGCAGGGCCGCGGTGTCCCGGTCTGGAATAACCGCAGCACGCCGTTTCTGGAGACCATGACGGAAGCGGGCTTTCCCCCTGACAGCATCGACACCGTGCTGTGCACGCATCTTCATGTCGACCATGTCGGCTGGAATACGAAGCTCGTCGATGGCAAATGGGTGCCGACTTTCCCCAGGGCGCGCTACCTGTTCGGCGAGACCGAGTATGAATATTGGCGCGACTATACGGCCGAGCCGGACAAGGTCGCGGTGTTCAACGATTCCGTGAAGCCGGTCGTCGATGCGGGCCTGGCCGAGTTGATCCCGAGCGATCACCGGCTCTGCGAGGAGATCAGCGTGATCCCGACCCCCGGCCACAGCCCCGGGCATATGAGCGTCCTGATCGAGTCCGGCGGCGAACAAGGGGTGCTCAGCGGCGACGTCGCCCATCACCCCTGCCAGATGGCGCATCTCGACTGGTGCTCGGTCGTCGACACCGATACCGCCCAATCGGCCGCGTCGCGGCACAAGGTGTTCTCGCGCTTTGCCGATACCCCGACGCTGGTGATCGGCGGCCATTTCTCGGCCGGGCACATCAAGCGGGACGGGGATGCGTTCAAATTTGTGGCGCTGCAATCGTAGGGTGGGTAAAGCCACCGGGTCGCGCGAATGCGCGCCCGATGACAGGCTCCGCGTGCCCGCCATACCGGGCCATCAAAAAGAATTGGTGGGCACGGCGCTCCGCGCCTTTGCCCACCCTACAAAGGAAGGGCTGCAATGCGCCCCACTTTGAGCGGTTGAATTTCCCGCCGCCCTGTTCCATGAAGCTATTTAACCGATCGGTCCATCTCCAGGGAGAAACGAGAATGAAGCTTGTTCGTTATGGCGAAAAGGGTGCGGAAAAGCCCGGCCTGATCGACAAATCCGGCCAATTGCGCGACCTGTCGGCGCATGTGAAGAACCTGACCGGGGAGGCCTATTCGCCGGAATCCTTGAAGAAGCTGGCGGGCCTTGACCCGGCCTCCCTGCCCGCCGTCTCCGGCAAGCCGCGCTTCGGCGCGCCCGTCACCGGCATCTCGAAATTCGTCGCCATCGGCCTCAACTACAGCGACCACGCCAAGGAAACCGGCGCCGCGATCCCGACCGAGCCGATCATCTTCATGAAGGCCAACACCTCGCTGTCCGGCCCGAACGACGCGGTCGAGAAGCCACGCGGCTCGACCAAGCTCGACTGGGAAGTCGAGATCGCCGCCATCATCGGTACCCGCGCCAAGTATGTCTCTGAAGCCGATGCGCTGAACTACGTCGCCGGCTATTGCGTCTGCAACGACGTCTCCGAGCGCGCCTTCCAGACCGAGCGCCTGGGTCAGTGGACCAAGGGCAAGTCACACGACACCTTCGGCCCGGTCGGCCCGTGGCTCGCCACCAAGGACGAGATCAAGGACGTGCAGAACCTGTCGATGTGGCTCGACGTCAACGGCCAGCGTCGCCAGACCGGCTCGACCCAGACCATGATCTTCTCCATGGCCAAATGCGTCTCCTACGTCTCGCAGTTCATGACCTTGCTGCCGGGCGACATCATCACCACCGGCACCCCGCCCGGCGTCGGTCTCGGCATGAAGCCGCCGACCTTCCTCAATGTCGGCGACGTCGTCACGCTCGGCATCGAAGGCCTCGGCGAGCAGCGCCAGGAGATCGTGGCGGCGTAAGGCCTCCGCCCTCTCCCCGTCATTGCGAGCGAAGCGAAGCAATCCAGAATCCCTCCGCGGAAACAGACTGGATTGCTTCGTCGCTTCGCTCCTCGCAATGACGAGAACAAATTGCCGGTCACCGCGTAGGACATTTTCCATGAAACTCTCCTTCTCTGCCGCCTCGCCCTTCGCCCGCAAGGTGCGCATCGCCGCGATCGAGCTCGGGCTGATCGACAAGATCGAGCTGACGCCCGCGACCGTCGCGCCGGGCACGGTCAACGAGGACTATTCGCGCATCACGCCGCTGAAGAAGCTGCCGGTGCTGATCACCAATGACGGCGACGTCATTCTGGATTCCTACGTGATCGTCGAATATCTCAACGAGATGGCCGGCGGCAGCCTGATCCCCGATTACGGCCCGCGGCGCTGGAAGGCCAAGACCGATCACTCCCTGATCAACGGCATGCTCGATTCCATGCTGCTGTGCCGCTACGAGAAGATGGTGCGGCCGCAGGGCCTGCAATGGCAGGCATGGTCGGACGACCATTGGAACCGGGCCTGGACCGGCATGGCGCGCTTCGAGAACATGCCCGAAGTTTTGAACGGCCCGTTCGACATCTCGCAGATCGGCCTCGTGTGCGTGCTCGGCTATGCCGACTTCCGCTTCGCCGATTGCGGCTGGCGCAAGGCCTATCCGAAACTCGACGCCTTCCACCAGAAGATGCTGGAGCGCCCCTCGGTCAAGATCTCGGTGCCTCCAGCGGCGTAAACTAGGCTGCGGGGAGAAGGACGATGCGCGATCGCTTCCCCCGCCTCGGCATTCTCGGCGCGAGCCTCGTGCTCGCGTTGACCGTCTCAGCCACTTCCGTGCAGGCCGACGGCATGGCGACTGGACGACAAAACCTCGCCTGTGGATCGCCGTCGTCAATCGACGACGGGTGGACGACTGCGTCGCCCGACAGCGTTGGCATGGACGGCATGCGGCTCTGCAGCATCGCTGCACGGMTCGATCAACGCGCGACCTCGGTCCATTCGGTTGTCGTCGTGCGCCACGGCAAGCTCGTCTTCGAGCAGTATTTTCCCGGCTACGACCAACCCTGGGGACAACCGGACGGCCAGCACGAATTTACCGCGACGACGAARCATGACATGCGTTCGGCATCGAAGAGTGTCGCTTCGCTGCTCGTCGGCATCGCGATCGATCGCAAGCTGATCGAAGGCGTCGACGAGCCCGTGCTCAAATTCTTCCCCGACCATCAGGCGGCGAAGCAGGCGGGCTGGGAGGCCATCACGCTGCGCCATCTGCTAACGATGTCCTCCGGCATTGAATGGGACGAGGCACGGTCCTGGACCGATCCGAAAAACGACGAGCCGCATCTCACCTTTGAGGCCGATCCGATCGGCTATGTGCTCGCAAAGCCAGTCGCTGCGCCGCCCGACGTGCTGTGGACTTATAATGGCGGCGGGACTGAACTGCTCGGCAACATCCTCGAACGCGTCTCGGGCAAGCCGCTGGAGGCATTTGCTCGCGAGGTGCTGTTCCAGCCGCTCGGGATCAGCGATTTCGAGTGGAAAGCCTATAAGAACGGCAAGATCGCAGCGGCCGCGGGCCTTCGCTTGCGGCCGCGCGATGCGGCGAAGATCGGCCAGCTCGTGCTCAATCGCGGCCAGTGGAACGGCCGGCAGATCGTCTCGGCCGACTGGATCGCACAATCTACCACGCCGCGCTTCCAGGCGATCGGCTATTTCGGCAGCACGATGTTCTACGGCTATCAATGGTGGATGGGCCGCTCGCTCGCCGGCGACAAGGAGATCAAATGGGTTGCTGCCTTCGGCTGGGGCGGCCAGCGCATCTTCATCGTGCCCGAGCTTGATCTCGTCATGATGACGACCGCCGCGCAATACGGCCAGCCCAAAGAGGGTCTGGCCGCGATCGACATTCTCACCAACATCGTCATTCCATCCGTGCGCGATGCGCACTGATCACTGGGGAAGCGAGCATGAGCCTGAAATATACGGTCGGCGATCTCACCATCCATCGCGTCATCGAGCAGGAAACCTCGTTCGTCCCGGCACTGGAAATGCTGCCGGGATTGACGGCCGAGGTGCTGGCCGAGAACCGGGCATGGATGCGGCAGGCCAAGGCGCTGGACGAGCAGGACGTACTGCTCCTGTGCTTCCAGTCCTATGTGGTGAAGACGCCGCACCACACCATCCTGATCGACAGCTGCATCGGCAACGACAAGCCGCGCCCGCAGCGGCCGAAATGGAACATGAAGACCGACGATACGTACTTGTGCGGACTCAACGCAGCCGGGTTCGCGGTCGACGACATCGATTTCGTGATGTGCACGCATCTGCATGTCGACCACGTCGGCTGGAACACGCGGCTCGAGAACGGCCGCTGGGTGCCGACTTTCCCCAAAGCGCGCTACCTCTTCGCCAAGCAGGAATACGACCACTGGTTCGCGGAGAATGCGAAGGCGGAGATCCCGCCCTTCGCCGACAGCGTGCTGCCGGTGGTCGAGGCCAGGCGCCACGAGCTGGTCGGCAACGATCATCAGATCGGCGATCACGTCCGCATCCTGCCGACGCCGGGACATACGCCCGGCCATATCGCCATCACGATGGGCCGCGGCAAGGACGACGCCGTGTTCTCCGGCGACCTCATGCATTCGCCGCTGCAGACGCTCTATCCGGAGCTGTCGATCAAGTTCGACGTCGACCCGGCCGCGGCGGCGAAAACGCGCCGCAGCTTTCTGGAGCGCTATTGCGACACCGACGCGCTGTGCTGCACCGCGCATTTCCCCTCGCCGTCGGTCGGGAAGATCAGGCGCAAGGGCAGCGCGTTCGTGTGTGCGGCGGTGTAGCGCGCGGCAATCGCCCGGCTTCCGTCATGCCCGGGCTTGTCCCGGGCATCCACGTTCTTACAATCAACGGCAACAAAAACGTGGATGGCCGGGACAAGCCCGGCCATGACGAGGAAACAAAAAATGGCCGACCTCCCCGACATCCCTCTCCCCGCCGGCATCCGCTCGCGCTATGTCGACGGCATCAACGTCTTGCGCATGCACGTGCTCGAAGCCGGCTTCGAGACCAAAGGCCGGCCCTGCATCCTGCTGCTGCACGGCTTTCCTGAGCTCGCCTTCTCCTGGCGAAAGGTGATTCCGGTGCTGGCTGCGGCCGGCTATCACGTGATCGCGCCGGACCAGCGCGGCTATGGCCGCACCACGGGATGGACCGCGGATTACGACGGCGATCTCACGCCGTTCTCGCTGCTCAACCTCGTGCGTGACGCCCTCGCCCTGGTGTCGGCGTTCGGCTACCGGCAGGTCGATCTCGCCGGGCATGATTTCGGCAGCCCGGTCGCGGCCTGGTGCGCCATGATCCGGCCCGACGTGTTTCGCTCGGTGACGCTGATGAGCGCACCGTTCGGCGGGGCGCCACCGATGCCGTTTGGCACGGTCGATGTTCCGGCAAAGCCTGCAGTCGAAGACCCCGTGCATCGCGAGCTCGCCGCGCTGCCTCGCCCGCGCAAACACTATCAATGGTATTACGCGACGCGCCCGGCCAACGCCGACATGCAGCACGCGCCGCAGGGCGTGCACGATTTCCTGCGCGCCTACTATCACCAGAAGAGTGCGGACTGGACCGACAACAAGCCATATCCGCTGAAGTCGTGGTCCGCGGGCGAACTCGCAAAACTGCCGACCTACTACGTGATGGACGCCGGCGAGACGATGGCGGAGACGGTTGCGAAGGAGATGCCCTCGCCGGCCGCGATCGCCGCCAACCAATGGCTGCCGGACAGCGACCTCGCCTATTACAGCGCCGAGTACGGCCGCACCGGATTCCAGGGGGGCTTGCAATGGTACCGCTACGGCACCTCGGGCATGCCCAACAGCGAGATGCGGCTGTTTGCGGGCCGCAGCATCGACGTGCCCTCGTGCTTCATCTCGGGCAAGCAGGATTGGGGCACCTATCAGCGCCCCGGCGTGTTCGAAGCGATGCAGGGGCGCGGCTGCACGAAGATGCTCGGCTGCCATCTCGTCGATGGCGCCGGACATTGGGTGCAGCAGGAACAGCCGGCCGAAGTGAGCCGCTTGCTGCTCGAGTTCCTCGCAAAAGCCRCCTGATTTGACCCGGGAACCCCGGCGCCCTATATAGTTTAGAATAATTCTAAACTATCGAACAGGGCCGCCGTGAAGAGTTTTGCCGAACTGACCGAGCGCGAGGTGCTTGCGGTCGCGATCTCCTCCGAGGAGGAGGATAGCCGCATTTACATGACCTTCGCCGAGGACTTGCGCGAACGTTACCCGGACACGTCGAAGATTTTCGAGGAGATGGCCGAGGAGGAACGCGGCCACCGGCATCGGCTGCTGAAACTTTATGAGGAACGCTTCGGCCAGCACCTGCCGCCGATCCGCCGCGAGAACGTCAAAGGCTTTCTGCGCCGGCGGCCGATCTGGCTGACGAAAAACCTGCCGCTCGACACCATCCGGAAAGAGGTCGAGACCATGGAGCTCGAGGCCGAACGCTTCTACGCGCGGGCCGCCGAGCAGGCCGAGGATGTCGGCGTGCGCCGCCTGCTCGGCGATCTTGCCGAGGAGGAAAAGCATCACGAGAACCGCGCCGTCGCGCTGACCGACGAAATCCTGAAGCCGGACGTGCGCGCCGAGGAAGACCGCACGCGACGGCGAATGTTCGTGCTGCAATATGTGCAGCCGGGCCTTGCCGGCCTGATGGACGGATCGGTCTCGACGCTGGCGCCGCTGTTCGCGGCAGCTTTCGCCACCCACCAGAACTGGCAGACGTTTCTGGTCGGCCTCGCCGCCTCGATCGGCGCCGGCATCAGCATGGGCTTTGCGGAGGCGCTGTCCGACGACGGCTCGCTGACCGGGCGCGGCTCGCCATGGCTGCGCGGCATCACCTGCGGCGCGATGACGACGCTCGGCGGGCTCGGCCATACACTGCCTTATCTCGTCCCGGACAGCTGGCCGAACGCATTCTGGATCGCGACGGGAATCGCCGGCGTCGTCGTGTTCTTCGAATTGTGGGCGATCGCCTTCATCCGCGCGCGCTACATGGACACTCCATTCCTCCAGGCCGTGTTCCAGATCGTGCTCGGCGGCGCGATCGTGCTGGCGGTGGGGATCTTGATCGGGGCGGCGTAKGTACACATAGCCCTTCGCATATCAATCGCGATCAAACGGCGGTTGCGGCATTCGGTCAAACTGCGCATCATCCCATCAGGGAAGCGCAGGAGCATGTCGTGGCGAAATCGGAATGGAGTTACAAGAGCGCGGTCGAGCTGTCGGCCGCGTTGACGGCGAAGAAGGTCTCCGCGGTCGAGCTCACGCAGGATGCGATCGATCGCATCGAACGTCACGACGGCAAGGTCAACGCGATCTGCGTCCGGGATTTCGATCGCGCGCTCGATGCGGCGCGCGCTGCGGACGCAGCACTTGCCCGCGGCGAACGCAAGCCTTTGCTCGGCCTGCCGATGACGGTGAAGGAATCCTACAACATTGCCGGCCTGCCGACGACCTGGGGCATTCCCGCGCAAAAGGATTTTATTGCCAAGGAGGATTCGCTGCCGGTCACGCGGGTGAAGGACACCGGCACGATCATCGTCGGCAAGACCAACGTGCCGCTGGGGCTCGGCGACTGGCAGAGCTACAACGACATCTACGGCACCACCAACAACCCCTACGATCTCGGCCGCACGCCGGGCGGCTCGTCCGGCGGCTCCTCGGCTGCGCTCGCCGCGGGCTATGGCCCGCTCTCGATCGGCTCGGACATCGGCGGCTCGCTGCGTGTGCCGGCGTTCCATTGCGGCATCTATGCGCACAAGCCGACCTTCAATCTCGTCGCGATGCGCGGCCACACGCCGCCGCCGTTGCCGCCTTTGCCGTTCGAGCGCGACCTCTCGGTGATCGGCCCGATGGCGCGCAGCGCCGCCGACCTTTCGCTGGTGCTCGACGTGATGGCCGGGCCCGATCCGATCGACGCTGGCCTCGCCTACCGGCTCGAGCTGCCGGCGGCGCGCCACACGGCATTCAAGGATTTCCGCGTGCTGGTGATCGATACCGATCCGGTGCTGCCGACCGACACCGCCGTGCGCGGCACCATCAACCGGCTGGCCGACAATCTCGCCAAGGCTGGCGTCAAGATCGAGCGCAGCAGCCCGCTGCTGCCGGATTTCGCGGCCTCCTCGCGGCTCTATATGCGCATGCTGATGTCGTTCCTCGGCTCGACCTTCGCGCCGGATGTCTACGCCGGCGCCAAGGCAGCCGCAGCGGCGTTGCCAGAGGGCGACAACAGCTTGGCTGCCGAACGGCTGCGCGGTATCGCGCTCAACCATCGCGACTGGCAGGCGGCAAATGCCGGACGCACGCGGCTGCGGGCGCAATGGCGCGAGCTGTTCAAGACGTACGACGCCGTGATCTGCCCGGTGATGCCGACGGCAGCCTATCCGCACGACCATTCGCCCGAGCAGGAAAGGCGCCGGATCAAGATCGACGGCAAGGAGCACGTCTATCCGGACCAGCTCGCCTGGCCGGGCATCGCGACGCTCCCCGGTCTGCCCTCGACCGCGATTCCGACGGGCTTTGCGCCTGATGGACTGCCCATCGGCGTGCAGATCGTCGGCCCGTGGCTGGAAGACCGCACGCCGCTCAAGCTCGTCGAGCTGATCGAGCGCGAATTCGGCGGGTTCGTGCCGCCCCCTTTGTTCAATGACTAGTGCCTCCCGTCATTGCGAGGAGCCCTTGCGACGAAGCAATCCAGACTGCATCCGCGGAGACATTTCTGGATTGCTTCGCTACGCTCGCAATGACGGAGTAAAATAACATAGAGGGAGAGAAACGTCATGAGCCAAGACCTCGACCAGCTCACCACGCTCAACCACGACTATGTCGCCTCCGTGCAAAACTGCGACGTTAAACGCTTCGACGAAATCCTCGCGCCGGAGTTCTTTTGCTCCAATCCCGACAAGACATTGGTCGACCGCGCGGCCTTCCTGGAGCAGACGGCACGGCCGATCGCAATCCGCAATCTGCATGCGCATGATGTCATCATCCGCATCATGGGCGATTTTGCCATCATCCACGCTGCCACCAGCTACACCACCGCCGACGGCCAGCAGGCGACGGGGCGGTACACGGATTGCTGGACGAAGAAGAACGGGACGTGGCTCGCGGTATCAGCGCACGTGTCGCGGTGAGGCGGGGGCACGCTGCCCGCGTACTCTCCGCTGTCATGCCCCGGCTTGACCGGGGCATCCAGTACGCCGCGGCAGCAGTTCGTTCACGCAATTCCCGCCGCAGAGTACTGGATCGCCCGGTCAAGCCGGGCGATGACACCTGTTTTGGAGTGGCACCGGCGAGCGCCAGCGCTAGCTGTCAAACACAATCACGCTGCGCAGCGTCTTGCCGGCCTTCATGTTGGCAAAACCCTCGTTGATCTCCGACAGTTTCAGCTTGGCCGAGATCCAGTCTTCGAGGTGCAGCCGGCCGCGCAGGTAGAAATCAACCAGCCTCGGCATGTCCACGCGAAAATGGTTGGAGCCCATCGACGAGCCCTGGATCCTGCGCTCGCGCAGGAAGTCGAAGCCGTGCAGCTCGATCTTCTGACCGAACGGGATCATGCCGACGATGGTGGCCGTGCCGCCGGACGCCAGCATGCCAAAAGCCTGCTCCGCGGTCTCCTTGCGGCCGAGCACCTCGAAGGAATGATGCACGCCGCCATTGGTGAGGTCGCGCACCTGCTTCACGACGTCGCCGTCGGTGGGATTGATGATGTCGGTCGCGCCCAGCTTGGTCGCAAGCTGCAGCTTTGCCGGATTGGTGTCGATGGCGATGATGCGCCCGGCGCCGGCGATCTGCGCGCCGTTGATCGCGGCCATGCCGACACCGCCACAGCCGATCACGGCCACGGTYTCGCCGGCCGTCACCTTCGCCGTGTTCACGACCGCGCCGTAGCCGGTGATGACGCCGCAGCCGATCAGCGCGGCGAGATCGAGCGGCATCTCCTTCCGGATTTTGACGATCGCATTCTCGTGCACCAGCATCTGCTCGGCGAAGGACGAGAGGTTGAGGAACTGATGCAGCTTCTCGGACTTCGACCATTGCATCCGGTTCGAGGCGCCCGGCAGCAGCTTTACGGTGGTGTCGGTGCAGAGCACGGTGCGGCCGGTAGTGCAATTGTCGCAGGTGCCGCAGAACACCGACAGGCACGTCACGACGTGATCGCCCGGCTTCACATAGGTGACGTCGGAGCCGACCTGCTCGACGATGCCGGCGGACTCGTGCCCGAGCACCGCGGGCAGCGGATGCGGATACAGGCCTTCCATGAAGTGCAGATCGGAGTGACAGAGGCCGGCGACCGCCGTGCGGATCAAAACCTCGCGTGGGCCCGGCTTCGGCAGGCTGACATCCTCGATGACCAGCGGCTGATTGACTTCATAAAGGACGGCGGCCTTCATCGAGCACTCCCTATCGCTTCTTTTGGTTTGAGCGTGGAGTGCAGCCTACGCTGCCAGAACCAGTTCGCCAACCTCGCTCATGCCGGCGTCGCGATCCCCGAGCAGCAGCGCTGCGATCTTCGCTTGCGCGGCATTTTCCGTCAGCCGGAACGGGTCGCTCGGCGCCACGCGATGGTCGATCACCAGCCGCGACAGCAGCAGCCGGCGCGCATCGCCGCGCATCTCGTTGATGCGATGCGCTTCCCAGGCGAGCGCGACCGCGCTTGCGACGTGATAGAGCAGGCTGGTCGCGCGGCGCGCATCGGCCTCGTTCTCGGAATTGCCCGCGACCTCGCGCGCGAAGCCGACGGCGCGATCGACCAGACCGCGCAAATTGTCGCGCCAGGCCTGCGGGACCGACACGCTATCATCGAGCCGCGCATGCAGATCGGCTGATAGCGCGGATTCGGCGCCGTGGCGGCCGACCGCGCGCCGGAGCGCATCGATGGCGACGATGTTGCCGGTGCCCTCCCAGACCGAGCCGAGATGCGCATCGCGCAGCAGGCGGGGCGTGGCGAATTCCTCGATATAGCCGATGCCGCCGCGCATCTCGAGCGCGTCGCCGCAGACTTTTCGCGCATCGCGCGTCGCACGGAATTTCAGCGTCGGCGTCAGGATGCGCAGGAGCGCGGCTGCATCCTGGCTTCCGGCCTCGGCGCGGTCGAGCGCGTCGGCGGTCAGAAAACTCATCGACAGCGCCTGCTCGACCGGCAGCATGATCTTCAGCATCTGCCGGCGGCCGAGCGGCAGATCGATGATGCGCTTGCCGAACACCACGCGGTTCTTCGCCACCGTCATCGCGTCATGATAGGCGCGGCGCATCAGCGCGGTGGATTTGACGCCGTTGGAGAGCCGCGACGAATTGACCATCTCGGCCATCTGCACGAAGCCGCGGTCGAGCTTGCCGACCGCATAGGCGATCGCGCCTTCGAGCTTGATCTCGCCCGAGGCCATCGAGCGGGTGCCGAGCTTGTCCTTGAGGCGCACGATCCGGTAGTGGTTCTGCGAACCGTCGTCGAGGAAGCGCGGCATCAGGAACAGGCCGACGCCGCGCGTGCCGGGGCCGGCGCCTTCGGGGCGCGCCAGCAGCATCACGACCTTGGCATCGGCGTTCGAGCAGAACCATTTCTCGCCATGGAGGCGCCAATGGTCGCCCTCCTGCACGGCGCGCGTGGTCAGCGTACCGACGTCGGAGCCACCCTCCTTCTCGGTCATGAACTGGCCGCCCTGGGTCAGCTTGCTCATGTCGGTCTGGGTCAGGCCGTCCAGATATTTCGCCTTCAGCGCCTCGCTGCCGAAATTCGCCAAGAGCTTTGCGCAGCCGTCGGTGACGTTGATCGGGCAGCCCATGCCGAATTCGGTCTGGTTGAACAGGAAGGTGAAGGCGTGCTTGGCCACGACGGGATATTTGTCGGGCCAGCCCATGATGCCCTTGCGGATCGAAAGCGCGTGGATGCCGAACTCGCCGAACGCGGCATTCTCTAGCTCGCGATAGGCCGGGTGATATTCGATCCATTGCATGTCGCGGCCGAACTTGTCGCGCTGGTGCAGCACCGGCGTGTGCCGGTCGGCGAGCCGCGCGCAATCGTCGAGATGGCCACCGGCGAGTTCGCCGAGGCGATTGAGATGCGGCTCGATGTGGCGGAACAGCGGGTCCGGCAGATGGATACGCAACAGATCCGTTAGCGCCGGATCGGCGCGATAGAAATTCATGCCTGATGTATCGGGCGCCAGCAGACCGGATGGTGCGGCCGCGACACTTTTTGGCTCACCTGTGACCGGCTTGTGCATGATCGTCCTCTTCGTTCCCACCCGACGGCAATTCTTATCGCTTGCCGCTTGGGATGATGTCGATCATGCTCCAGTCGCAAAGGCGGATAAAGCCGCAAATTGTCAGGGAGGCATGATCGCCGTGAAGGAGCAATTCGCTCTGCGGAATTATGATCGACCTGGCTGGTTGTCCGCACGGCGGATGCATAGATCAGCGGCTTCCCGTCTCCGAGAGATCACGCCATGGAACATCCGAAATACAAGATCGCCCTCATCGTTGGCGCCGGCGAAGGCCTGAGCGCCTCGCTTGCTCGGCTGCTGTCTGCGCAAGGCATCCGCGTCGCGCTGGCCGCGCGCAAGATCGAGAAATTAGGCGCGCTCTGTAGCGAGACCGGCGCCAAGGCCTATGCCTGCAACGCCACCGAACCTGAGGAGGTCGAGCGGCTGTTCGGCCTGGTCGAACGCGAGATCGGCACGCCCGACCTCGTCGTCTACAACGCCAGCGGCCGCACGCGCGGGCCGTTCGTCGATCTCGTCCCGGCCGATGTCGCGCAGGCGATCTCGATCAGCGCCTATGGCGGCTTCCTGGTGGCGCAGCAGGCGGCCAAGCGCATGCTGCCGAACAAGCACGGCGCGATCCTGTTCACCGGCGCCTCGGCGAGCGTCAAGGGCTATGCGCAGTCGGCCTCGTTCGCGATGGGCAAGTTCGCGCTGCGAGGGCTGGCGCAGAGCCTGGCGCGCGAGCTCTCGCCGCAGGGCATCCACGTCGCGCATTTCGTGATCGACGGCGGCATCCGCAGCGCGGCGCGCGCGGAGCCGGCCGACAAGCCGGATTCGATGCTCGATCCCGACGCAATCGCGCAGAGCTATTGGAACGTGCTGCAGCAGCCGCGCAGCGCCTGGAGCTGGGAGCTGGAGCTGCGGCCGTGGGTGGAGAAGTTTTAGACGCGCTGCCGTAGGGTGGGCAAAGGCGCGCAGCGCCGTGCCCACCATCACGACGAAACAACAAATGGTGGGCACGCGCGCTTTGCCCACCCTACAAGGGTAGGGAGCGACATGACCACGGAAACCACCATCGATACCGGCACCAACGAACTCCTCTGCGTCATCCGCGACCGCGTCGCGGTGATCACGCTGAACCGGCCGGAGGCGCGCAACGCGCTGTCGGACACCTTGACGCCGGCGCTGCGGACGATGATCCGCACCTGCGGCGAGAGCCCTGAGGTCGGCGCGCTGCTGATCACCGGCGCGGGCGCGGCCTTCTGTGCCGGCGGCAACGTCAAGGGCATGGGCGCGCATCGCGACCAAGCCAAGCTCGACATGTCCTTTGACGACAAGGTCGCCGATCTCCAGGAACGGCAGCGGCTGCTCACCGGCGCGCTGGTGTCGGTGCGCAAGCCGACCATCGCCGCCCTGCCCGGCCCCGCGGTCGGCGCCGGACTCGCCATCGCCATGGCCTGCGACATCCGCATCGCCGCGCAATCGGCCTTCGTCGCCACCGGCTACGCCCGCATCGCGCTCTCCGGCGACTACGGCATCGCCTGGCTGCTCACCCGGCTGGTCGGCACCGCGCGGGCCCGCGAGCTGCTGTTCACCGGCGATCGCGTCGACGCCGCGCGCGCCGAGACAA
Organism: Bradyrhizobium sp. 2TAF36; assembly: GCF_052114925.1. Lineage (NCBI taxonomy): Bacteria > Pseudomonadati > Pseudomonadota > Alphaproteobacteria > Hyphomicrobiales > Nitrobacteraceae > Bradyrhizobium > Bradyrhizobium sp. 2TAF36. Next base: position 42,489 of record NZ_JBFRFR010000036.1, read on the forward strand.
TCGGCCTCGTCAACCGCGTCGTGCCCGACGACAGACTGCAAGACGAGGCCTTTGCGCTGGCCAAGTCGCTCGCCGAAGGCCCGCGCCTCGCGCTGCGCTACATGAAGGACAATCTCGACGAGGCCCTGCTGTTCGATTTCGAGACCGCCCGCGACCACGAAGCTGGACGGCTGATCCGCCTGACCACGACCGCTGATCACAAGGAAGCCGTGCAGGCCTTCATCGAGAAGCGGAAAGCGGTGTTCACGGGGAAGTAGGGCTACGCAGCCAAGGCCATCAGATCATTCCATAGAGTAGGTACCCCATTTTCAGGAGGGCTGAATGGATTGGTCTGAAGTGGTGCGGAAAGCCGTGCTCCTTGCGGAGAAGACGGGCGATGTCACATTCGAACAACTGAACGAGTTGATACCGTCCACCGAGGCGGAACCGGAAGACATCGAGGCCATACTGGCTGCTTTGAGCGAGCGGGGTATCTGGATTGCCGAGGAGTAAGGTTCGCTCCTCCGTCCCCGTAGTAGGTCCGTAGCCCGGATGGAGCGGAGCGTAATCCGGGGCCGCTGGCGCACGTGGCACGAATCCCGGATTGCGCTTCGCTCCATCCGGGCTACGCAGCTCACTACTTGGCGGGCGCCCTCGCAAAATCCACGAACGCGCGCAGCGCTGCCGGCAATTGGCGGCGGCTTGGGTAGTACAGGAAGAAGCCGGGATAGGCCGGGCACCAGTCGGCGAGCACGCGCACCAGCTTGCGCTTGGCCAGCAGCGCTTCGACCTGCGCCTCAAACACGTAGGCGAGCCCGATGCCGTCGAGTGCTGCATCCACCATCAGGTCCTGGTCGTTCATCGTCAGCGGTCCGGTGACGTCGATCGCGAGCTCGATGCCGCCGCGCTCGAATTCCCAATGATAGAGCGCGCCTGAGGTGAAGCGATAGCGGATGCAGGGCAGGCCTTTCAGGTCGCGCGGCGTGGTGGGCGGCTTGTGCGATTTGAAGAACGCGGGCGTGCCGACCACGGCAAAGCGGTGCCGCGGGCCGATCGGCACCGCGATCATGTCAGCGGCGATGGTTTCGCCGAAGCGGACGCCGGCATCGAAGCCGGCCGCAACCATGTCGATCAGGGCGTCGTTGATGACGATCTCGACGCTGACGTCGGGGAACGCTTTCAGAAAGCGCGTCACGATCGGAAGCAGCACCAGCTGCGCGGACTGGCGCGCGGCGGTGAGGCGCAGCGTCCCGGCGGGCTTGCCGCGGAAATTGTTGAGGTCCTCGAGCGCGTCGTCGATGTCGCGAAAGGCCGGCGTGATGCGGGCAAACAGCCGCTCGCCAGCCTCGGTGAGCGCGACGCTGCGGGTGGTGCGGTTGACGAGGCGCAGGCCGAGCCGCTCTTCGACATTGCGCAAAGCGTGGGACAGCGCCGATGGCGTGACGCCAAGCTCGGTCGCCGCCGCGCGAAAACTGCGGTGGCGGGCAATGGCCAGGAAGGTCGCGAGGTCGGACGGGTCGATCCGCATTGATGAATTATTCTCAGCAGCTTGCAAAGCATATAGCGGATTATCTCAGCTATGGCGAGCCGCTACACCTTGCCCATCGGCTCCGCACACCGCCGGGCCAAAATGGAAAGGGCAACATCATGCGTGTCTGGTTCATCACAGGAGCATCCCGCGGATTTGGCGCGTTGATCGCCGAGGCCGCCTTGAAGGCGGGCGATGCCGTGGTCGCGACCGCGCGCGATCCGTCCACGGTCACCACGCGCCTCGGCACGCACGAGCGCCTGCTGGCCACCCGGCTCGACGTCACCAGCGAGGCCGAGGCGCATGAGGCGGCGGGCCAGGCTGTGAAGCGCTTCGGGCGCATCGATATCCTGGTCAACAATGCCGGCTACGGCCTGCTCGGCGCGATCGAGGAGGCCAGCGGCGCTGAGACGCAAAAACTGTTCGGCACGAATGTGTTCGGCCTGCTCGGCGTCACCCGCGCGGTGCTGCCGCATATGCGCCGCCAGCGCTCGGGCCACGTCATCAACATCTCGTCGGTCGGCGGCTACACCGGCTATCCCGGCTGKGGCGTCTATGGCGCGACCAAGTTCGCGGTCGAGGGAATCAGCGAAGCGCTGGCCGGCGAAGTCGCGCCGCTCGGCATCAAGGTCACCGTGGTCGAGCCCGGCTTCTTCCGCACCGACTTCCTCGACGACACCTCGCTGTCGCGCACCGCGCAGGTGATCGACGACTATCACGAGAGCGTCGGCAAGACCCGCGCTCACGCCGTCGAATTCAACCACGGCCAGCGCGGCGATCCGCGCAAGCTGGCGCAGGCCTTCCTGACGCTGGTCGATGCCAAGAACCCACCGCTGCGCCTGCCGCTCGGCAGCGACACGGTGGAGCGGATCGAGGCGAAGAACGCATTCGTTGCGCGGGAGCTGGCGGGATGGCGATCAGTCGCGACCTCGACCGACTTCACCAATGACGGCGCTTGAGCGAAGGCAAAAAAAGGCCCGGCTCTGGATGACCAGGCCGGGCTCGGAGTGGTGTCAGGCCGAGGCTGAGGGGCTGTCGGCCTGACGGGAAAGGGCGACGAGGCGCCAGCTCGCGCAGGGAATGTCTTTCGGTGCGACGTTGATCTCCTTGTCGAAGCGCACCAGCTTCCAGTCATCGGGATGGTTGACGAAAGCGAAACCAGATTTGCGGGCGAGCGAGATCATGGTCTCGTTGGAGCGCAGCGTGTCGCCGAACATGTGCTCGGCACCGAGCGCGGCCGCGCGGCATTCGAGATTCTTCATCAGCGCGGTGGCGACGCCGTGGCCCTGCCAGCGATCGTCGACCGACAGGCCGAACTCGAGTGTGGAGGTTTCGGCATGGAAGGCGTAGCGCGCCTCGGCGACGATGGTCTCGAAGCCGTCGACCATCTTGGTCGCCACAACGGTAAAGCGCTCGCGCGCTCCGACATCGAGGAATTCGCTCAGCAGGCCCTTCGGCAATTCGCTGATCGCACCGAAGAAGCGGTTGTAGCGGGAGCGGGTCGAGAGCGAGCGGAAATAGTGTTGAAGCTCCTCGGTGTCGCGCGGCTCGACGAAGCGGATGTTGATCGCCTCACCCTGCCGGGTGCGCAGCACGTCCGAATATTGCTTCAGATCTTCCAGGCGAAGAGTGCTCATGACACGAGCCCTGCGGAAAGAGGGACCGCCGGCGCCCCTGTGATCAGGCGGCGCCGGCCTGGCGGCCAATCAGGCCCGCCAGAAGGGTTTGTCAGCCTCGTAGGCGATGTCGGTCCAGGACAGGCCGACGTCGTGGAGATCGCGGGCCGTCCAGTGGGTCAGCTCACGCCGGGTGCGGTAACGCTCGTGCCAGACGTGAAGCGTCTCGCCGATCTGCTGGATGAGGCCGGGTGCATGATGATTTGTCATCGAATTGTGGGTCAAAGTAGACATTTTCAGCTCCTTGAGCTAACTTGACCGCTAATATCTGCTTGCTACCGCGCTGCGACAAACGACAATTTGTACCCCTTCGCATGAAATAACGTCATGCATCCTGCTGCCAGATGACTGCCAGATTGCCCTCCCTGAACGGATTGCGGGCCTTTGAGGCCGCCGCGCGCCATCTCAGCTTCACGCTGGCCGCGTCCGAGCTGAACGTGACCCAGACCGCGATCAGCCATCAGATCCGGCGGCTCGAGGAGGAGCTCGGCATCCGGCTGTTCGTCCGGCAGAACCGCGCGCTGGCGCTGACGCCGGAAGCGCGCGACTATTTGCCGGGCGTCCGCGCCGCCTTCAACGACCTCCGCCTCGCGACCGACCGACTGCTGCGCAAGGACGACGACAAGGTGCTGACCGTCTCGACGCTGGCATCGCTCGCCGCGAAATGGCTGCTGCCGCGGCTGGCCGATTTCCAGGAGCAGCACCCCGGCATCGACGTCCGCATCACCACCTCGACCAGCCTCGTCGATTTCCAGCGCGACAATGTCGATGCCGCGATTCGCTATGGCCGCGGTCAATGGCCGGGCCTGCGCGCCGACTGGCTGATGGCGGACGAGCTGTTTCCGGTGTGCAGTCCGTCGCTGCTGCGCGGCGACAAGCCGCTGCGCCAACCTGAGGATCTCAAAGGCTATCCGCTGCTGCACACCTCCAATGCCAACAGCGATGACTGGCGGCTGTGGCTGACGGCGGCCGGCCTTCCGGGCGACATCGCCAGGCAGCCCGGCATCACCTTCGACATGATCTTCATGACCATCCAGGCCGCGATCGACGGCATCGGCGTGGCAATGGGGCGAACCTCCTACGTCCAGGACGACATCGCCAAGGGCCGGCTCGTGGTGCCCTTCAAGATCGCGCTGCCGGCCGATGCCGGCTTCTACCTGGTCGCGCCGGAGGGCCGGCGCGAGGCGCCGAAGCTGGCCGCGTTCCGCGAGTGGATGATCGCTGCAACGCAGAATAAAGCGTGAAAAATCATCAGCTTCCCCGGTGAAATCGATTGACTCGCCGCGCCCCGCGCGAGAGGGGTAGGACAGATTGTCGCAGCCGACAATCTGATGCCTTGCCGTGAAATGAGTTCCGGTCCGGCCGCGCCTTCCAGGGGAGAAACGTCATGGCTGGACCAGCAACCAATCCGCCCGAGATCAAGTCGCGCATCGGCGCGATCCTGCGCGCCACCTCCGGCAATTTTCTCGAGCAGTTCGATTTCTTCCTGTTCGGCTTCTATGCCGCCGCCATCGGCAAGGCGTTCTTTCCCTCCAGTAACGAGACAGCCTCGCTGCTCAACACTTTTGGCGTGTTCTGGCTCGGCGCGCTGATGCGCCCCGTCGGCGCGATCGTGCTCGGCGCCTACATCGACCGCATCGGCCGCCGCCAGGGCCTGATCGTCACGCTCGGCATCATGGCCATCGGCACCGTCGTGATCGCTTTCTGCCCGAGCTATGCGACCATCGGCATCGCGGCGCCCGTCATCGTGCTGATCGGCCGCCTGCTGCAGGGATTCTCCGCCGGCGTCGAGCTCGGCGGCGTCTCGGTCTATCTCGCGGAGATCTCCACGCCCGGCAATCGCGGCTTCTACACCTCGTTCCAGTCGTCGAGCCAGCAGGTCGCGATCTTCGTGGCCTCGATCCTCGGCTTCATCCTGTCCGAGGTGATGCCGGCGGACGTCGTGACCGCCTGGGGCTGGCGCATTCCCTTCTTCGTCGGTTGCCTCATCATTCCCCTGATCTTCATGCTGCGGCGGACGCTCGAGGAAACGCCGGCCTTCCTCGCCATGAAGAAGCACCCGACGGCAAACGAGGTGTTCGCCTCCGCGCTCGCCAACTGGCGCATCGTCATCCTCGGCATGATGATCGCGGTCCTGACCACGACGACATTCTACTTCGTCACCGTGTACACGCCGACCTTCGGCAAGACGGTGCTGAAGCTCTCGACGCAGGACGCACTGCTCGTGACGCTGCTCGTCGCCGTGACCAACTTCTTCTGGAATCCCGTCGGCGGCGCGCTGTCCGATCGCATCGGCCGCAAGCCGGTACTGCTCGCAATCGCCGGCCTGGCGCTCGTCACCGCCTACCCGGCACTGTCCTGGCTGGTCGCCGCGCCGACTTTCGGCAAACTGCTCGCGGTCGAGATGTTGTTCTCGTTCTATTTCGGCATGTATAGCGGCACCATGCTCGGTGCTCTCGTCGAGATCGTGCCGGCGCATGTCCGCACCACCTGCTTCTCGCTGGCCTTCGCGCTCGCCGCTGCGCTGTTCGGCACGTTCACGCCATTCGCCTCGACCTTGCTGATCGACTACACCGGCAACAAAGCCTCACCCGGCTTCTGGCTGATGTTCGCCGCTGCGCTTGGCATCATTGCCGCATCGATCGTCTATCGCGGTGGCCGCCAAGCGGTGACGACGTACGATGCGACCGGTGAAGCGGCGCCGGCGGTGAGCCACTGATGGTCATTCCGGGGCGCCTCGAAGAGGCGAACCCGGAATCCATTTCTCCCAACATTCTTGCGGCACGATGGATTCCGGGCTCGATGCTTCGCATCGCCCCGGAATGACAGCAACCTAAAGCTCCACCACCACGTAATCGCTCTCGACCTTCACCGGAATCGTCTCGGCGACATAGGGCCCCTTCACCACGCTCGCGCCCGGCTCGACATGCGCCTGATAGGCCTTCACGCGGAAGCGGCGGGGGTCGCAATAAGACTGGCCGGTGCGGATGTCGAACTCCCAACCGTGCCAGGGGCAGCGGATGATCTCGCCGAGCTTGGTGTATTCGATCTCGCCGGGATCCTTTGATTGCGCGAGCCCGATCAGCGGGCCCTCGCACAGCGCCGCGCCCTGATGCGGGCAGCGGTTCATCAGGCCGAAATACTCACCCTTGATGTTGAAGACCGCGATCGGCCGTCCGTCGATCTCCAGAAATTTTCGCGTGCCCGGCGGAAGCTCATCCACCGCCGCAATCACGTGCCGCGCCATCAAGCAATCCCATAGAGCTTGCGCGCATTGCCGAGATAGAACGCTTCGCGGTTGGCGTCGCTGACGCCCGCCGGCAGCACGCGCGACGGCTCGTCATAGTCCCAATGCGGATAGTCGGTCGCGAACAGCAGACGGTCCCAGCCGATCCATTTGATGACGTCGAACAGGTCCTCGCGACGCTCCGGGTCCTCCATCGGCTGCGTGGTCCACCACACCTGCTCGCGGATATATTCCGACGGCGGCCGCTTCACATGCGGCACTTCGCTGCGCAGCCGGTGCCAGACCTTGTCGAGCCGCCAGGCGAGCGACGGGGCCCAGCCGAAGCCGGCCTCGATCATCACCATCTTCAGCTTCGGAAAGCGCTCGAACACACCTTCCAAGACAAGGCTCGCCAGCGCCGATTGCTGGCACTGCGAGTGGCCCACCATCTCCTCGATGTAATAGGAAGGCCAGCCGGACGGCGTGATCGGATTGCCGCCGAAGCCGAAAGCGTGCACGCCGACGGGAAGCCCTGCCTCTTCCGCGGCCTGGTAGATCGGCCAGTAACGGCGCTGGCCGAGCGGCTCGACATTGCGGCTGAGCAGCAGCACCTGCACGAAATTCTTGTCGCCGGCGCGCTCGCGGATCTCAGCGGCGGCCGACAGGCCGTCCTCATTGCCCACGACTATGGACGCCTTCAGGCGCTTGTCCTTGCTGGTCCATTTGTCGATCTGCCAGTCGTTGATCGCCGAGCACAGCGCCGCCGAGAGCTCGTGATTGCGGATGCCCTGCCCGGTGTTGAGCGGATTGAGCACGCCGAGTTCCACGTTGTTGGGATCGAGCAGCTGCTTCTGCATGAAGGACAACGAAGAGCCCTGCGGCCCGCCTTCCGGCGGATAGGCGTCGCGACGCGATGCGTTGGGCTGGGCCTTCGGATAGGGCGGGCCTTCCATCATGCCCTGGTAGGCATGGACGCCGTAGACTTCGAGATGATGCTGCCAGCGTTTCGCCAGATAAGGATAGAGCTCGGTGCGGGTGGCGCGTGCCGGATGGATGTCGCAGTCCGCGATTGCGGTTTTGACGGTCAGTGGGGAAGCGGCTTCGGTGCTCTCGCGGAATTGGACATTCATCGCCTTGCCTCCTTTGGCAGCGGGCTAAGTCAGGCGGGGATAGGTCGCATGCGGATTTTCGATCATGATCTTGCGCACGAGATCGGGGGTGAGGCCCTCGGGCAGCGCGTCCTGGCCGTCGAATTGCCAGTGCGGATAGTCCGTGGAGAATAGAACCAATTCGTCGGACTGCATATGATCAAACAGGCGAATTAATGTCTCAGGTTCCGGCGGCGCATCAAATGGCTGTAAAGAGAACCGGATGTTGCTGCGCACAATGTCGAGCGGCGCGCGATCGACCCATGGCGTCTCCATTCGCACCCCGCGCCAGAACTTGTGCAGGCGCCAGAGAAAAGGGGAGATCCAGGAGACGCCGGATTCAAGCATGACCATTTTCAGCCGCGGATATTTGGCGAACACGCCCTCGACGATCAGACTGGTGAGCTGAGTCTGGAACGCCTGGGCCTGACCGACATAATCCTCGATGTGATAGGAACCCCAGCCCACTGCAGTCGGCGGATTGTGATAGGCGGAACCGGCGTGAATCCCGACGGGCAGCTGGAGCCGTTCTGCCGCCTCGTAGATCGGCCACAGCGCGCGCTTGCCGAGCGGCGTGTCGCCCATGACCAGCATCAGCACCTGTACGAAGCGGCGGTCCTGTGCGCAGCGCTCGATCTCGGCGACGGCTTTCTCGACACTTTGCGTGGGGATCACGATCGAACCACGCAGCCGTGAATCGCGATCGAGCCATTCCTTCACCAGCCACTCGTTTAGCGCGCGGCAGAAGGCGGCCTGCAGATCTTCCGAAAACACCATCTGCACGCCGTAGAGTGGATTGCAGATGGCGTGCTTAAGCTGGAAGGGGTCGAGCAGATGGCGCTGCATGTCCTCCAGGCTTGCGCCGGGCTTGCCGGTTTCCGGCCGCCAATCGGGACGCGCAACGATCGGCGAGTTCTGCGGATAGGATTGCGAGACAAGGTCGACCATGCCGCKCGTCGTCACCTGATCGCGCCAATAGTCATTCAAGTACGGCAGCAGGCTGGTCAGATGCGGCACGGCCGGATGCACGTCGCAATCCACCCCGCCGGCGATCAGGGACGCCATCACGTCTCCTTCACGTTTCCTCGTCACGTTTTGTCTTGCCCACCATTCAAGCAGGCCTGCCCGTCGCCTGCAACTCGGCCAAGGCCGCTGTCATATGCTAGGAAGGCACAGCTCCGTTGCGAGGACTGAGAGGTTAAAGGGATGAAAGAGCTCGTCGGCATTGCGGAACAGGTTGCGGCCCGACTAATCGCGCGCAAACAGACCATTGCAGTGGCTGAATCCTCGACCGGCGGCCTGATCTCGGCCAGCCTGCTCGCGGTACCCGGCGCCTCCGCCTATTTCCTCGGCGGCGCCGTGGTCTACACCCGCGATGCCAGGCGCGTGCTGATGGATATTTCGGACGAAGGAATGAAAGGCTTTCGCTCCTCGTCGGAGCCATATGCGAGACTCCTCGCCGAACAGATGCGCAGCCGCTTCGGCTGCGACTGGGGCCTGTCCGAAACCGGCGCCGCCGGCCCCACCGGCAACCGCTATGGCGACGCCGCCGGGCACAGTTGCATGGCGGTTTCGGGACCTGCGGCAGAGGTGATCACGCTGGAGACGGGCAACAACGACCGGTTTGCGAACATGCAGATCTTTGCTGCCACGGCGCTGAAGCTGTTGCTGAGGAAGCTGGAGGGGTGAACGCCCTCACATGGGAACCGCACGCGCTCCCGATCTCCAGCCGGACTGACCGTCGTGCCGGCGCATGAGCAAGCGCGTCACCGCCCAGGCGCGATAGGAGCAATGATGCAACTTCCTGCGTTCGTATTCGCTGCCCTGCTCGTCCTTGGGATAACAACGGCTCAAGCCGCCGGGGTCAGAAACTTCGACATTCCTGCCGGTCCGGCGGGACCGGCAATCCGATTGCTGGTCTGGACTCCGTGTGCAGAGCCACCTCGCGAGATGGATGCGCGTGGCGCCACCTTCTTCGCCGTGCCCGCATGTCCGGTCACCGGAGAAAAGCTTCCACTCATCGTGATGTCGCACGGCCGCCGAGGATGGTTCGGCGGTCACCATGACACGGCCGCGGCTTTGGCCGATGCCGGGTTCGTCGTTGCGGCGCTCAATCATCCCGGCGACACCATGCGTGACACCAGCCGCACCGACAGTCTTTCGGTTCTCGTCGAGCGCCCCACGGATATGAGCCGGCTGATCGACTATATGCTGGACGGGTGGCCGGACGCATCCCGCATCGATCCTCAGCGCATCGGGTTCTACGGGTTTTCGTTTGGCGGCTACACCGGCCTCGTCGTCATCGGCGGCAATCCCGATCTGCGCAAGGGATTGCCGAATTGCGAGACGTCCAGCCTGAAGGCGTGCAAACAACTCGAAAGCGGCGAGCTTCCTGATCAGCCGACGACCCATGACAAGCGCGTCAAGGCCGCGGTCATCATCGATCCCTATCCGGTGTTCGTCTTCCCGGAGGAGAATCTGAAAGCAATAACAGTGCCGGTTCAATTGTGGAGTTCTGACCCCGCGCAGAATGCCGATGGTCTATCCGGATGCTGTGCGGCAGCGATCAATCAAAGGCTTCCGATCAAGCCGGACTACCATTTCGTGGACAATGCCCGGCATTTCTCCTTCCTCGCGACCTGCACCCCAAAGGACGCCCGGGAGGCGCCCGCCGTCTGCACCGATGCGCCGGATTTCGATCGCGTCGATTTCCACCGACGCCTTCACGCAGATGTCGTCGCGTTCTTTCGCAAGCATTTCGCCGAAAGCGCCAAGCCGTGACGCGGCCCTCGGCCCGGCGCCGCGCCGGCCTAAGAGCAGGACAAGCCGTTGCCGGGCTCGCGGCAGAGCTTCGCGCGAACCTCGGCGACATCGATGTTGTAATTCCTGGCTCTCCGCATGCGCGAGGCGGAGGCCGAGTCGGCACTGTCCATTGAAAGCAGATTGAGCTGCTTCTTGGTCGCCGCGCTGCACATCAGAGCAGCGTTGCCGCCGAGGTATCTCGACTGGGCGCCAAGCTCCTGCCGGGTGAGCTCCACGAATGGCCCCAGACGCAATTGCGTTTCGATCGCCGCGAGCTCCGCATCGCTCGGTTCTGCCCGGGCTACACCCTTCATCTTGCGTTCGAAGCCGTTTTCGATCGCCGCCCGATGTGCCGACCCAAGATCCGCAAACTCTTGCGCTGCGTCCGCAAACTCACCGGGCTGGGAACCAGCCAAAAGGTAGGATTTGCATGCCAATGGGTCGCTCGCGAGCTTCAGAAGCGCCGCCAGTTTCGCCCGGTCCACGGCATTGATGTGCTCGTCGTCGGCATAGGCTTCCATCTCGGTGGCCAGGATCAAGTTGAGCACACCACTGGCGGCGGGCCATCCGCCTTCATTGAACGCCGCCTCAGTCTCTCGAAGGAATATCTGCCTGAGACTCGGATCGCTGTGGGCGATCGATGCGGCCAGCGGATAACGCGCGATGTTCTGATCGAAATCGCGCGCAAACGCGCTCGGCCCGGAGAGGCTCGCATATGCCAGGTTTCCGGCCAGCAGGGCGACGACGAGGAGCAGCAGGATTGATCTTCTGGTCATGTGAGAGTTTTGGTGTGGGTTACCGCGAGAGATCATCTCACGCCGGGTCACCGCCATCCATTGCAACTACAGGCTGCCCTTAATGAATCCTTTCGCGGCCATGACGAGTTGCAGGCATGCCCTGCTATCTTGCCAGATGCCGCATGAAGATCCGCACCACATATCCCTGGACCCGCGGCGCCTCGTCATAGATATCCGACGCGAGCCGCTCGATGGTCTCACGCAGGGATAGGAACTGCGCCTGGCGCGCGCTGCTCTCGGTACCCTGCATGCCCGCGAGCTCGTCCATCGCGGCATCGCTGATCTGGCAATGCACGACCTCATCCTCACGCATCATCGTGAAGCGAAAGGCCAACCGTTCGAGGTCGTGGCCGATGATCCTGTCGCGCGACAGCGGCATTCAATTGTCCCGTTCGCGCCCCCGAACGGGACAATGCTGAAAATCTGACGCTTTGTCACCACCCGCGCCAGGAGGCATCGCTGTCATGCGATGTTCATCAACAGTGAGCTTCCGTCGGTCGGCCCGGCTCCAACGTCAGTAGGCGAGCGCCGTGCCGGTCGGCTTGTCGAGTGCCGCGGCCAGCGATCGATACTCCTCACAATCCGTCCCGCAGATGGCAGCGATCCGGCTGAGATGATAGAGCGCCTGCTCGCGGTTACCCCGCTCGAGCTGCCACAATCCGTAATACTGCCACGTCAATACGTGGTTCGGATCTGCCTTCAACGCGCGCTCGTACCAGACCTGCGACTGCTCGTAGTCGCCGAGCTTGCGGTAGGAATAGCCGATGAGGTTGGCGACGTTCGGATGGTCGTCATGGCCGAGCGATTTTAGTTGCTCGATCGCGGTCGCATAGTCGTTTCGCTCGTAGATGGTGTCATAAGCCACGCGGTAGCCGGCCGCGAAGGCGGGATCGCCGATACTGGACTGGTTGTTCGGCTTCCTGCCTTTGTGTGTTGCCTTGGTGCCCCAGCGCTTCGGGTAGACTGGCTGCGGCTGCAGCCTCTGATCCGCATAGGCTCCGGCATAGGGATCAGTGGAGCTGATGCCGCCCCCGCCACCACCACCGCCGCCGCCGGCGGCAAAGGCCGGCGAGCTCAACAGTACTGCCGCAAATGTACCGAGCGTGACGAGCCTGATCATCGCTGTGATCATGTCTGCCTCCTGTCCTGTTCAAGCGGCCCCGGACGACGTGATAACACTGCGTCGGCCGCGATATTCCGGGACACTGTGCTCACAGAGACGTCAGCGTTCGTACGACAGTCACGTTGTCCTTTACTGGAACGCGACCTCGGCGAAGCTTCGCAGCTTTCGCGAATGCAGCCGTTCCGATTCCTGCTGCTTGAGCCGCTCCAGCGCCTTCAGGCCGATCTCGAGATGCTGGCCGACGCGGCGGCGGTAGAATTCGCTGGCCATGCCCGCGAGCTTGATCTCGCCATGCAGCGGCTTGTCGGAGACGCACAGTAGCGTGCCGTAGGGAACGCGGAAGCGGTAGCCGTTGGCGGCGATCGCGGCCGATTCCATGTCGAGCGCGACCGCGCGCGACTGCGACATACGGCGGATCACCTCGGGCCCCGAGATCTCCCAGTTGCGGTTGTCGACGCTCGCGACGGTGCCCGTGCGCATCAGGCGCTTCAGCTCGAAACCTTCGAGGCCGGTGACGTCCTCGACCGCCTGTTCGAGCGCGACTTGCATCTCGGCCAGTGCCGGGATCGGCACCCAGAGCGGCAGCTCGCGGTCGAGCACGTGGTCCTCACGTACATAGCCGTGGGCGAGCACGTAGTCGCCGAGCCGCTGCGTGTTGCGCAGGCCTGCGCAATGGCCGAGCATCAGCCAGGCATGCGGGCGCAGCACAGCAACGTGGTCGGTGACGTTGCGCGCGTTCGACGGGCCGGTGCCGATGTTGATCAGGGTGATGCCGCGATAGCCAGGCGCGACCAGATGGAAAGCCGGCATCTGCGGCGCGCGGGCAGGCGCCACCCCGCTGGTTGCGCCGCCGCTGCCCGTGATCACATTGCCCGGCGCGACGAAGGCTTCGAGGCCGGCTTCGCCGGACTGCAGCCGCTGCTGGCAGAGCTGCGCGAAGGCATCGACATAGAACTGGTAGTTGGTGAAGATCACGAAATTCTGGAAATGCTCGGGATCGGTGCCGGTGTAGTGATAGAGCCGCCGCAGCGAATAATCGACACGGGCGGCGCGGAACAGAGACAACGGCTCGGGCGCGCCGGGCTGGAGCTCGAAGGTGCCGTCGGCGATCGAATCGTCCATGGTGGCGAGATCAGGCACGTCGAACGCGTCGCGCAGCGATCGCGTCACAAGAGAATTCTCGCTGGTGGTGATTGCGGCTTCGATATTGATGTCGCGGCGATAGGCGAAGTGGATCGGGATCGGCTCGGCGGATTCGCCGATCTCGACGGGAACGCCGTGGTTCTGGATCAACAGCCCGATCTGCTCGGTGAGATAGGCGCGGAACAGATCCGGCCGCGTAACGCTGGTCTCGTGCACGCCGGGGCCGGCGACGAAGCCGTAGGCGAGACGCGAGTCCAGCCGCGCATACGTCGCGGTGGTGACGCGGACGAAGGGATAATAGGCCCGCACCCGCGTCGTGATCGCCTCGCCGTTGACATAGGCCTCGAACCGGTCGCGCAGGAATTTCGTGTTGCGCTCGTAGATTTCCTCGAGGCGGGCGACGGCGAGGGCGGCGTCGGTGAAGGATTTGGTGGCGATGGAGGGTGGGGATTGCATTGTTCGACCGCCGGGTTGCTGGGCTTGAGTCGAACTATAGCAAAGAAGGCGGTCCTGTAGGGTGGGCAAAGCGAAGCGTGCCCACCATCTTGACCATCGCACGAAGAGCGGTGGGCACGGCGCGTTGCGCCTTTGCCCACCCTACGAGATCGCGTATGTCGCCCGAGATCCCGGATGCGCGCTAAGCGCGCTCCGGGATGACGCGCTTTCGCGCGTCACTTCTCGCGGAATGCCCGCATCAGCTGGTCGTGCAGCGGCTTCATCAGATAGGACAACATGGTGCGGTCGCCGGTCTGGACGAAGGCTTCCGCCGGCATGCCGGGGATCAGCTTGGAGTCGCCGAGCTTGGCGACCTCTTCCGCGGGCATCGATACGCGGATGGTGTAGTAGCTCTGCCCGGTGCGCTGGTCGGTGGTGACGTCGGGCGACACGCGGCTGACGACCCCGTTGAGCTCCGGCGTGGTGCGCTGGTTGAACGCAGACAGGCGCAGCAGCGTCTTCTGACCGATCTGGAGTTTGTCGATATCGACAGGATTGACCTTGGCCTCGACCTGGAGATCGTCGGCCTGCGGCACAATCAGCATCAGCGCGTCGCCGGCGGTGACGACGCCACCGACGGTATGCACGGTCGATTGCAGCACCATGCCGTCCTGCGGCGCGCGGATGTCGACACGGCGGAGCTGGTCTTCGGCGGCGACCTTGCGCTCGATCATTTCACCGATCTTGTCGTTGGTCTCGCGCAGATCCTTGGAGACCTCGCTCACCATGTCCTTGTCGACCTGGATGATCTGGAGCTCGGTCTCGGTGATCTTGCCCTTGGCCTGCGCGCGCGAGGCGATGTATTGCGCGCGCTCGCCGTTGAGGCGGGCGCTGTCGCGTTCCAGCGTGGTGAGGCGGGAGATCTGCACCAGGTGTTTCTCATAGAGATCGCGGACACCGACCAGCTCCTGCTGCACCAGGACGATCTCCCTGTCCTTGGCCTTTTCCTGCGCGGAGAGTCCTTCGATCTCCTCGTTGAGCTGCTGGACACGCTCGCGGAGCTGCGCCTTCTGCCCGGCGCGGCCATTGACGCGGACGTCGAACAACTTGGTTTCGGCGGAGAGCAGGTTCTTGACGTCGGGATCGTTGCCGCGATCGAGGAGCGATTGCGGAAACTCGATCTTGTCGACACCGCGCTGCTCGGCCTGGAGCCGCGCCGTGCGCGCCAGCGCGGCGTCGAGATTCTTGGTGACGATGGCGAGGTTCGCCTTGGTGACCGTGTCGTCGAGCCGCACCACGATATCGCCGGCCTTGACCACGTCGCCGTCGCGGGCACGCAGCTCGCCGACCACGCCGCCGGTCGGATGCTGCACCTTCTTGACGTTGGATTCGACCACGACCTGGCCCGGCGCGATCAGGGCCCCCGAGATCTRCACCGTCGACGCCCAGCCGCCGAGACCGATGACGAGGGCCAGCACGATGGCCAGCCCGAGCATCAGATGAAACCTGATGGAATCCCGCACGGTCCTCTTCGCGGCGGGCTTTCCGCCGCCGATAGCCATCGTGCTCATGACTTGGGCACTCCGCCTTCGCTGACGATCTTGATCGGTGCCGGCGGCGTCACGCGCGGCTGGAGCACCTGGGCAAGCACCTGCTCCTTCGGTCCGAACGCCTGCATACGGCCGTCGCGCAGCACCAGGATCTGATCAACCGCCTCGACGCCGATCGGGCGGTGCGCCACCACGATGACGATGGCGCCGCGCTCGCGCGCGCTGCGGATCGCGCGGGTCAGCGCCTCGTCGCCTTCGGTGTCGAGATTGGAATTTGGCTCGTCGAGCACGATCAGGAACGGGCTGCCGTAGAGCGCGCGCGCCAGCGCCACGCGCTGCGCCTGGCCCGCGGAGAGCGCGGTGCCCTGCTCGCCGACCTGTGTGTTGTAGCCCTCGCGCATCTTGATGATCATCTCGTGCACGCCGGCTTCCTTCGCCGCGGAAATGATGCCGTCAGAGGTGGCCTCGGGATCGAAACGGCTGATGTTCTGCGCGATGGTGCCGCCGAACAATTCGACGTCCTGCGGCAGATAGCCGATGTGGCGGCCGAGCATGTCGGAGGCCCACTGGTCGAGCGCCGCGCCGTCGAGCCGCACCTTGCCACGGACCGGATGCCAGACGCCGACCAGCGCGCGGATCAGCGACGATTTGCCGGAGCCGCTCGGCCCGATCACGCCGAGGCCATTGCCGGCGGTGAGCGCGAAGCTGACGTCCTGCACGATGAGGCGCTGATCGCCCGGCGGCACCATGGCGATGCCCTCGACCGACAGACGACTGGTGGGCGCCTGCAACTGGGTCGGCATCGTCTGCGGCGGCATCTGCTCCAGCAGGCGCGTGAGGCGCTGCCAGCTCTGACGTGCCGCGACAAAGGATTTCCAGTGCGCGATGGCGAGATCGACCGGCGCGAGCGCGCGGGCGGAAAGGATCGAGCCGGCGATGATGATGCCGGCGGTCGCTTCCTGGTGGATGACGAGATAGGCGCCGACCGCGAGCACGGCCGATTGCAGCATCATGCGCAGTACTTTTGCGACCGCGCCGAGACCGCCGGCGACGTCGCTCGCACGCTGGTTGCCGTCGAGGTATTTTTCGTTGGCTTCGCTCCAGCGCTGGTTCATCCGGCCGGTCATGCCCATCGAGACCATGACTTCGGCGTTGCGCCGGCTCGAGGCGGCGAGATCGTTGCGCTGGGCGGCGAGGCCCATCGCGTCCTTCGCCGGCTGGCGGGACATGAATTCGGTGACCAGCGTCAGCCCGACCAGGATGATGGCGCCGACCAGAGCGGTGAGGCCGATCATGACGTGGAAGGCGAAGCAGATGGCCAGGTACAGCGGCAGCCAGGGCAGGTCGAAGAACGCGCTCGGGCCCATGCCGCCGAGGAACGAGCGGACATTGTCGAGGTCGCGCAGCGGCTGCAGGCCCTCGTTGCGGCTGCCGACCAAGAGCGGCAGGCGCACGACGGTGTCGAACACGCGCTTGTTGAGGGCTTCATCAAGCGCCGTGCCGATCCGCCCCAGGATCCGGTTTCGGATCATGTCGAGCATGCCCTGCGCCATATAGAGGAAGCTGGCGATGATGATCAGGCCGACGAGAGTCGGAACGCTGCGGCTCGGCAGAACCCGGTCGTAGACCTCCAGCATGAAGATCGACCCGGTCAGATAGAGCAGGTTGATCATGCAGCTCATCAAGCCGACGCCGACGAACGCCGTGCGACAAGCACGCAAGGCGTCACCGAGCTCTGAACGGCGGACGCCGGGTACGGCTGCCATCAGTCTGATCTCTTTCGGGTAAGGGGCGACGCCCCTGATTTCCTAGGTCGTTCAGGGGTACGCGACCTGGATTAACATCGTATTCCCCCGCGACGAACGCGGTCGAATTAATCCAGGTCCCTGATAGGCCACCTCTACCCCTGACGGCCTCGCACGCAAGTCCGGTATTTCACAGTCTTTGCGGCTTTTTATAGCAGACATCGCGGCCTCTCCCCAGCGGGGGAGAGGCGAAAGTTCTGGCTCACCGAGCCAATGTGACGCTAGAGCCGGCCGCCGCCGCGCACCAGCCGCACCACCAGGAGCAGGATGATGGCGCCGATGGCGGAATAGATGATCTCGGACACGAGCCCGGTGCCGAGATGGATGCCGAGCTTCGGGAACAGGAAGCTTGCGACAAACGCGCCGGCGATGCCGATCACGATGTCGCCAATGATGCCGAACCCGCTGCCGCGCACCACCTTGCCGGCGAGCCAGCCGGCGACGAGGCCGACGAACAGGATGACGATGAGGCCTTGGCCAGAAATGTACATAAGTTGAAGTCCCTCTCCATGAACGGGGGCATGGAACCGGAACCGCGATGAATGGGGTCTGAATGGTCGGTTCGGATAAAAATGTCGAAAACAACCCCATGCACAGTAGGGGTGCAGTTGGCCGGTGGTGCGAGGTGAACTGTGACAAGTCGGTGTTGTCGTAGAGGGATTCTGAAGAAGCGCGCGATTTGAAGTGAGGGACGCGCCGCTCTCTCATTCCCTCCCCCCTTGCGGGGGAGGGGCAGGGAGAGGGGTGGCCACGGGCGAGGTCTGAGTTTGTGGCTACCCCTCTCCCCCGCCCTCCCCCGCAAGGGGGGAGGGAGCGCAGTGTTGCGCGGGGATGTAGTACGGCTGGAGAACGAGCTACGTCGCTCCCACCGGCTCCGCCAGCACGCACCTCGCCGCCCGGCCCGGTCCGACCTCCACATTCGCAGGCAATTGCTCCAGACACCGCGGCTGGGCGACCGCACAACGCGGGGCGAAGGAGCAGTTGTTCGGCTTTTCGGCCAGCGAGGGCGGGGTGCCGGGGATGGTCTCGAGCCGCTGCCCCCGCTTGGCGCCGTGGATGGTGGAGGCGAGCAGGCCCTTGGCGTAGGGGTGCACCGGCGTGCGGACGATGTCGCGGAGCGTCCCCTGCTCCACAATCTGGCCGGCATACATCACCGCGACGCGGTCGCAGATCTCGATCGCAACACCAATGTCGTGGGTGACGAAGATGACGGACATGCCGAACTCGCGCTGAAGGTCGCGCAGCAACAGCAGGATCTGGATCTGCACGGTGGCATCCAGCGCGGTCGTCGGCTCATCCGCGAGCAAGATCTTCGGACGGCAGGCGAGCGCGAGCGCGATCATCGCGCGCTGGCGCATGCCGCCGGACATCTCGTGCGGATAGGCATCGAGCCTGCGCTTTGCGGAGGGAATGCGCACGACCTCGAGCATTTCGAGCGCCCTCGCCCTGCCCTCCGCATGGCTCTTGCCTTCGTGACGCACGACGCTTTCGGCGATCTGCGCGCCGATGGTGTAGACCGGATCGAGCGCGAGCGCGGGCTCCTGAAAGATCATCGACACGGTCTGGCCGCGGAACGACGACAGCTCCTCGTCGTTCATGGCGAGCACGTCGCGGCCCATGACGTTGACCTTGCCCGTGATCTGCGTGCGCTTCTTCGGCAGCAGCCGCATCAGCGCACGCAGGGTCACGCTCTTGCCGGAACCGGACTCGCCGAGCAGGCCCAGCACCTCGCCGTCACCGAGCGAGAGACTGAGATCGTTCACGGCAAAGACCGTGCGCTCGCCGGTGAAGCGGATGTTGAGGCCTGAGATGTCGACGAGCTTTGTCATGACGGCAGTTTGGGTACCTGGTCGTGGTAGTCGGTGACGCGCTGGAAGGCGGCGCCGATGGTGAGCAGGGTCGCTTCATCGAAGGAGCGGCCGATCAGCTGCATGCCAACCGGCAGGCCGCTTTTGGTGAAGCCGGAGGGAATGGTGAGCGACGGCAAGCCGAGAAAATTCACCGGGCGGGTGAACAGCGTCAGCCGCTGCACCATGGCCGGCGCGTTCGGGCCGCCGCCGACATCGCTCTCCTCGATCGTCGGTGCCGGCACGGGCGATGCCGGCGCGATGATCGCGTCAACACCAGCGGTGGCTGCATTGTGGGCGGCGAGTGCGGGGCCGCGCCAGCGCATGGCCTCGAGATAGGTGATGGCGGGAACGGCGAGACCGTTCTGAAGCCGCATCAGGACCTGCGGGCCGTAATCCTGCGGACGCTCGATCATCCAGCGCTTGTGGAAGGCGGCCGCTTCAGCCGCGAGCACGAGCTGGCTTGCCGAGGACAATTGCCGTTGGTCGGGTAGATCGACCGTGACGATGTCGGCGCCCTCGCGCTTCAGCACCGCGATGGTCTCGTCCAGCACGCGCGCGACCTCGCTGTCGAGATCATCGACATAGAAGGACGCGGGCACGCCGATTTTCAGGCCCTTGAGCGAACCCTTGGTGGCGCCGACATAGTCGGACAGCGGCTCGTGGCTGCAGGTCGAATCCGCGGGATCGGGTCCGGCCATCAGCGCCAGCAACAGCGCGCAATCCTCGGCGGTGCGGGCGAGCGGTCCGACGGTATCGAGCGATTGCGACAGCGGCATCGCACCGGCCCGGCTGATGCGGCCGACGGTGGTCTTCAGACCGGTGACGCCGCAGAAATGCGCGGGCATGCGGATCGAACCGCCGGTGTCCGATCCGAGCGCCGCAAACGTCAGGCGCGCCGCGACCGACGAGCCGGAGCCGGACGAGGAGCCGCCGGTGATGTGCGCGACGTTCCAGGGATTGCGCACCGGGCCGTAATGCGCGTTGTGGCCGGTCGGGCCATAGGCGAATTCGGCCAGATGCAGCGTACCGAGGCGGACCTGGCCGGCATCCTTCAGCCGCTGCAAGGCAGTGGACGTGACGGTCGGCACGAAATCGCGGCGGATCAGCGAGCCGCAGGTCGAGACGTGGCCCGCGTCGTAATACATGTCCTTGTGCGCGAGCGGCACGCCGTGCAGCGGACCGCGGACATTGCCCTTGGCGAGCTCGGCATCCGCGGCCTCGGCAGCCTTCAACGCGGGCTCGGCTTCAACCGACATGAAGGCGTTGAGATGCGGCTGCCACTGCGCGATGCGGTGCAGTAGCGCGCGCGTTACCTCATGCGAGGACGCCTGCTTCATCGCAATCGCACGCGCGACCTCGGTGAGCGTCATCAATGCAGGCTCACGGCTCATTTCGACACCTTCTGCGTCTGCGCGATTGGATAGAGCGCGGGCTCGAGATCGAACGGCAGCGTGCCGGCGATGGCCGCAAAGCCTTCGAAGGCCGGCCCGATGGAATTGGAGATGCGCGTCGCGATCTCGTCATCAACAGGGACGCCGGCGATCTGCGCGATCGGCTTGATCTCTTTGGGTGTCGGTCTTGTCATGCTGTTTCCTCTGCGGGCGCGCGGCTATGGCCTGAACCCGGAATCGCCATGTAGCACGCGGCCTCGTGGCCCATTCTATCGAGCGCGGTGAGCTTTGGTGCTGCATTTGCGCAGAGCGGCTCCGCAAACGCGCAGCGGGTGTGGAAGCGGCAACCCGGGGGCGGATCGATCGGATTGGGCGGATCGCCGGTGATCGGCGGTTTTTCGGTGCGACGATCCGGATCCGACGACGGCATCGCAGCAAGGAGTGCGCGCGTGTAGGGATGCGCAGGGTTATCCCAGACCTGGTCGACCGGGCCGAGCTCGACGACCTCGCCGAGATACATCACCAGCACGCGGTCCGAGATGTAGCGCACCACGTTGAGGTCGTGGCTGATGAAGAGATAGGTCAGCCCGAACTCGCGCTTGAGGTCGGCGAGCAAATTGAGCACTTGTGCCTCGACGGACTTGTCGAGCGCCGAGACGGCTTCGTCCAAAATCACCAGTCGCGGCGACAGCGCCAGCGCACGCGCGATGTTGACGCGCTGGCGCTGGCCGCCGGAGATCTCGTGCGGATAGCGGTTGGCGAAGTTTTCCGGCCGCAGGCCCACCTTGCCGAGCAGCTCGCGCGCCAGCGCCCGCGCCGTGCCATCGGCCATGCCGTGCACTTTCGGGCCGAACGCGATCGATTCCTCGATCGTCAGGCGCGGATTGAGCGAGGCATAGGAATCCTGGAACACCATCTGCATGCCGCGGCGCAGCTCGCGCAACGACAGCGCCTGGCCGACGGTCATGCCGTCATAGATGATGTCCCCGGTATCGCGCGGCATCAGATGCATCAGCAGCCGCGCAGTGGTCGACTTGCCGCAGCCGGATTCGCCGACGATGCCGACAGTCTCACCCTTCGCGACCGAGAAGGAGACGTTGTCCACCGCGCGCACGGTGCGCTTCGCGGCGAACAATCCGCCACGAACCGGAAAATGCTTGGTCAGGCCGTTGACCTGGAGCAGCGGCTGCGCGACGCCGCCAACGTCCTCGACCGGCTCCAGCATTTCAACGGATGTGTTGCTCTCGCTCATGGCCTAGTTCCTGATGTCCATGGCGCTGCGCAGGCCGTCCGAGAGCAGGTTGAAGCAGATCGAGACCGCGAAGATCATCGCGCCCGGCAGCGCGGCAACCCAGGGATTGACGTAGATCGCGGTGCGGAGCGTGTTSAGCATCAGGCCCCATTCSGGCTCSGGCGGYTTYRYGCCGAGGCCGAGGAAGGAGAGACCKGMGGCCARRATCATCGASACCGAGATCAGACTGGTGGCATAGACGAAGATCGCGCCCAAGACGTTGCCGAGGATATGCACGCGCATGATGGTGAAGGGTCCTGCGCCGGAGGCGCGCGCCGCTTCGACGAAGTCCATGTTGCGCACGCCGGTGGTGACGCTTTCGGCAACGCGGGTGATCTGCGGCACGAACACGACGGTCAGCGACACGATGGAGTTGAGGATGCCGGCCCCGAGCGCGCCGGAGATCGCGATGGCGAGCAGCACGGAGGGAAAGGCGTAGAACACGTCGATCGTGCGCATGATCGCGGTGTTGAGCTTTCCGCCGACATAGCCGGCGACGAGGCCGAGCGACGTGCCGATGCAGAAGGCGAGGATCACGGGCAGGATGCCGATGACCAGCGACAACCGCCCGCCGTAGATCAGCCGCGCCAGYATGTCGCGGCCGAGCTCGTCGGTGCCGAGGGGGTAGCCTGCTGTGCCGATGTGGCGGAGGCGGCGGATCATCGAGCCCTTGTAGGGATCTTCAAGTCCGAGCCACGGCGCGAGCACCGCGGAGAGGAAGATCAGCAGCAGCACCAGCGCGCAGGCCATGCTGACCTTGTCGCGGGCGATGCGGCGGCCGACGGTCGCCCAATAGCCGCGCGCCTTGGTGGCAGGCGCGGCCTGCAGCGCGGCATCGGCGGTGGCCGAAAACGGAAGCTCGCTCATCGGCTAGCCCCGCTTGATGCGCGGATCGATCGCGGCTTGCGCGATGTCGACCAGCAGATTGAGGAAGACGAAGAACAGCGCCAGGATCAGGATCGTGCCCTGCAGCAGCGGCAGGTCGCGCTGGAAGATCGCCGAGTTGAGCAGGAAGCCCGAGCCCGGCCAGGAGAACACGGTCTCGATCAGGATCGAGCCGCCAAGCATGTAGCCGAGCTGAAGCCCCATCACCGCGAGCGCGGTGGGCGCGGCATTCTTGATGACGTGGCGGAACACGCCGGTTTCGTGCAGGCCTTTTGCGCGCAGCGCCTCGACGAAATCCTGCGAGAGGATGTCGCCGGTGAGCGCCCGCACGGTGCGGGTGACGATGCCCATCGGGATCACCGAGGTCGTGATCGCCGGCAGCACCAGGTATTTCAGATGCGCCCAGTCCCAGGCCCAGGAGTTGGAGCCGTTCGGCCCGGCGCCGACCGCGGGCAGCCAGTTCAGCTGCACCGAGAAGATGATGACGAGCACCATGCCGAGCCAGTAATGCGGCACCGAGACGCCGGCGATGGCGAAGGAGGTCGCGACCTTGTCGATCCAGGTCTCGCGGAAATAGCCGGCGATCAGGCCGAGCAGGATGCCCATCGTGAAGCCGATGATGGCTGCCGCAATCGCGAGCGTGACGGTGTTGCTGACCGCGCGCATGACCTCGGCGAGCACCGGGCGCCCCGTGGCGATGGAATTGCCGAGATCGCCATGAAGGGCACGCAAGAGCCACAAGCCGAACTGCACCGGCAGCGGGCGGTCGAAGCCGTAGGCGGCGCGCAGCTGCGCCGCGAGCTCCTGCGAGGCGTCGGCCGGCAGCACCGCCACCAGCGGATCGCCCGGCGTGATGTGCACGAGCAGAAAGCACACCAGCGCCACGCTGATGACGATCGGAATGACATAGACGATGCGGCGAGCGATATAGGCGAGCACTGATTGACCTAACGTGATGTCGCACGATTGGGTGCGCGGGCTTGAGTGAGGGACGCGCGATGCGAGGGTTCCCTCCCCCCTTGCGGGGGAGGGTTAGGGAGAGGGGTAGCCACACAGGGACCGCCCGTGTGAACCCCCTTCCCCAACCCCTCCCCGCAAGGGGGAGGGGAGCCCTACCAGCGTGCTCGCCTCACGGCGTTATCGACACCAGCGAGAAGTCGATGAACCAGCTCTTCGGCTGCACGACGCCCGTCACCTTCGGGCTGATGGCACGGGGGCCGACGTCGTGGGCGACGTAGAGGAAGGCGGCATCGTCGACGGAGGCCGCGTGCAGCTCGGCGAGCGCCGCGTCGCGCGCGGCGGGGTCGAAGGTCTGGCGCGCCTTCTTCACCAGCTCGTCGAACTTGGGCTCGTGGATGAAGCCCCAATTGTTCGAGACCGGCGGCGCCATGCCCGATTGAAGGAAGCGCACCAGCGCGAAGAACGGGTCCATCGCCGCATAGGTGACGTTGGTCGCGTTCGAGCCGTTGGCGCTGGGATCCTTGGCGCCGCGGCGCCAGTTGGTGAACAGCGTGTTCCACTCGATGACGTCGAGCTTCACATCGAAATAGCATTCGGCGAGCGCCTGCTGGAGATATTCGTTCATCGGCAGCGGTTGCATCTGGCCCGAGCCCGACGCAGACGTCTGGATCTTCACCGTCAGCTTCTTTGACGGACCGAAGCCGGCCTCCTGCATCAGCTTTTGCGCAGCCGCCTTGTCATACTTGATCTCGAAGGTCGGCTTGCCGCGCCAGGGATGGCCGGGCTCGAAGGTGCCGGTCGCCGGCACCATCAGGCCCGCGAGCAGGCCGTCCTTGAGACCCTCGCGATCGACGCAGAGATTGGCGGCCTTGCGGACCCGGATGTCGTTCCAGGGCGAGCCCTCGACGCGCGAGAACTGCCACGGCCAGACATGCGGCTGCTCGTTGGCGTAGAGCTTGAAACCGCGCTGCTTGAGCTCGGGCAACGCGTCGGGCGCCGGCGCCTCGACCCAATCGACCTGCCCGGAGAGCAGCGCCGCGGTGCGCGCGTTCGCCTCCGGCATCGGCAAGAGCACCATCTTGTCGACCTTGGGCACCCGCGCCTTGTCCCAATAGGCCGCATTCTTCACGAGCTCGAGCCGCTCGCGCGGCGTGAAGCTCGCCATCTTCCACGGGCCGGTGCCCGCGGCGTCCTTGGCGAACGCGGTCCACGCGGCCTGCGACTTCGCCTTGGCGTCAGCGCCTTCCGCCTTGTCGTAGAAATGCTGCCACTTCGCCGGGCTCACCATGAACAGGTTGGTGAGGTTGATCGGCAGGAAGCTGTCGGGCTCCTTGGTGGTGAGCTCGACCGTCAKGTCGTCGATCTTCTTCGCGSWGSSCAGCGTSGGCATGCGCGASGCGGTSACGCCSACCTGGCTGGCGTCGAACTGCGGTGCATCCTGCTTCAGCACCTTCTCGACGTTCCACACCACGGCATCGGCATTGAACGGCGAGCCGTCATGGAAGGTGACGCCGGGGCGGAGCTTGAAGATCCACTTGGTCTTGTCGGCATCGTCGACCTTCCACTCGGTCGCAAGGCCCGGGATTACCACGCTCGCCTTGTCGGCCGAGGACAGGTCCCAGCCGGTGAGCGCGTCGTACATGGTGAGGCCGGTGAAGCGGTTGCCTTCAAAACCCTGATCGGGCTGGCCCAATGTGCGCGGAATATCGGCAGCGGTCATGCCGATGCGCAGCACGGTTTCGGCGCTTGCCACGCTCGGCCACGCGGCCGCAGTCGTCAGAGCCAGCGCAGCAATCAGCGCCGCGCGGGTGGTTGTCTTCATAAGCATCGTCTCAGTCCTCTTCCGGCTTTCAATGACTAATTTTGATGCAAACGTATGCAATGGCTATGCCAATGGGGAAACTTTTTCTGCAAATTGCCCCTGCGACGACAAGTCTGTGTGATCACGTGTCGGCAAAGGCACCGTCCTGCCTATTCTGGCATCAAGATTGCAAGTTTGGCCCTGAAATCTCCTGGGAGCCTTGGGCCATGCGTATCCGACTATCGACCTGTCTCGCCGTGCTTGCGCTGGCGTTATCCGCGATCACGGCACGCGCCGAAACGGTGGTGCGCTACGGCATCTCGATGGCGGACATCCCGCTGACGACGGGCCAGCCCGATCGCGGCGCCGGCGCCTATCAGTTCACGGCGTACACCATCTACGATCCGCTGGTCGCCTGGGAGATGGACGTCGCCGACCGCCCCGGCAAGCTGGTGCCCGGGCTCGCCACCGAATGGAAGGTGGATGATGCCGACAAGACCAAATGGCGGTTTGCTTTGCGCAAGGGCGTGAAGTTTCACGACGGCAGCGAGTTCAACGCCGATGCGGTGATCTGGAATCTGGACAAGGTGCTCAACGACAAGGCGCCGCAATTCGACAAGCGGCAGAGCGCGCAGGTGAAGACCCGTCTGCCTTCGGTCGCTAGCTACGCCAAGATCGACGATTTCACGGTGGAGATCACGACCAAGACGGTCGATTCCTTCTTTCCCTACCAGATGCTGTGGTTCCTGGTCTCGAGCCCGGCGCAGTACGAGAAGCTCGGCAAGGATTGGGACAAGTTCGCGAGCCAGCCCTCCGGCACCGGTCCGTTCAAATTGACCAAGCTCGTGCCGCGCGAGCTTGCGGAGCTCACGAAGAATCCGGACTACTGGAACAAGAAGCGCATTCCAAAGGCCGACAAGATCGTGCTGGTGCCGATGCCGGAAGCGCTGACGCGCACCAATGCGCTGCTCGCAGGGCAAGTGGACCTGATCGAGACGCCGGCGCCGGACGCCGTGCCGCAGCTGAAAGCCGCCGGCATGAAGATCGTCGACAATGTCACGCCACATGTCTGGAACTATCACCTCAGCGTGCTGCCGGGCTCGCCCTGGACCGACATCCGCCTGCGCAAGGCGTTGAACCTCGCGATCAATCGTGACGAAGTCGTCGGCCTGATGAATGGCCTCGCAAAACCGGCCAAGGGCCAGGTCGACCCGTCGAGCCCGTGGTTCGGCAAACCGAGCTTTGAGCTGAAATATGATCTGGCTGCGGCCAAGAAACTGGTCGAAGAGGCAGGCTACTCCAAGGCACAACCGCTGAAGGCCACCTTCATCATCGCCCAGGGCGGCACCGGCCAGATGCTGTCGCTGCCGATGAACGAATTTTTGCAGCAAAGCTTCAAGGAGATCGGCATCGACATCGACTTCAAGGTGGTCGAGCTCGAGACATTATATACGCATTGGCGCAAGGGCGCGGCCGACGAGATGAACGCCGGCATCACCGCCAACAACATCGCCTATGTCACCTCCGACCCGCTCTACGCCATCGTCCGCTTCTTCGCCTCCGATCAGATCGCGCCGGTCGGCGTCAACTGGGGCGGCTACAAGAACCCTGAGGTCGATGCGCTGATCAACAAGGCCAAGCAGACGTTCGACAC
This sequence comes from Bradyrhizobium sp. 2TAF36, assembly GCF_052114925.1. NCBI lineage: Bacteria > Pseudomonadati > Pseudomonadota > Alphaproteobacteria > Hyphomicrobiales > Nitrobacteraceae > Bradyrhizobium > Bradyrhizobium sp. 2TAF36. The sequence goes on from NZ_JBFRFR010000036.1 coordinate 69,533, forward strand.
CGCCAAGCAGGACGATCTGATCGCGCAGGCGCATGCGCTGATCGTCGATGATGCCGTGCTGGTCTGGGTCGTCCACGACACCAACCCGCACGCGCTGTCGCCGAAGATCAAGCAGTTCGTGCAGGCGCAGCACTGGTTCCAGGATCTGACGACAATCGGGACGGAGTGAAGGCGGCAAACGCCGGTGTCGTAGGGTGGGCAAAGCGTAAGCGTGCCCACCACCTCTATACGCGGAGTAAGATGGTGGGCACAGCGCTAGCGCGCCTTTGCCCACCCTACGGGAGTTGATGTTGGCGGCGAAGAGCAGACGGACGCTACCGCGTCAAACACCGCTGTCGTCCCGGGGCGCGACGTAGTCGCGAGCCCGGGACCCATAACCACAGGAGTGGTTTGGCGAAGACTCGGAGTTACCGAGTCGCGCGATAACCGCTCCCTGTGGTTATGGGTCCCTGCGTGCACAGGGACGACAGCGAGTGTGAGGCCCCGAGCGGGGGCCTCAAGCACCCCCTACTTCGTCAGCAGCGCATACGCCCCGGTCCATCCCTCCGCCGGCGGATTGATCTGGAATTCCTTGATGCGCGCCTCGTACAGCTTGAACAGCTTTTCCAGCGTGTCGGCATCCTCGCTGTGGCGGCCGCGCTCGATCGCATCCAGCGCGCCCTGCCAGTCGCGGCCGCGGTAGCAGCCGAGCATCTCGATGGTGACGTTGCGCAGACGCTGGAAGGCGCCCGAATGCATCACGTCCTCGCGGCCGGCGATGGCGTAGATCACCTCGGGTTCGGTCTTGCCCTTGACCATGATGAAGTCGAGCTCGAGGATCGCGAACTTGTCCTTGGCGGCGAGCGCGGTCCTGGAGCCGACGATGATGGGAAAGCCGTATTCCTTCGACTGGCCTTCCAGGCGCGAGGCGAGGTTCACGCTGTCGCCGAGCACCGAATAGTTCTTCTTCAGATCGGAGCCCATGTTGCCGACGACGCCGATGCCGGTGTTGAGGCCGATGCCGACATTGAGCGGGATGTAGACATGACCGCCATCGGCGGCCTCCTGCTCGCGCTCCTTGTTGACCGCGTCGATCTGCTCCAGCATCTGGATCGCGGCCTCGCAGGCGTTGACCTCGTGCTCGGCATCGTCGAGCGGCGCGTTCCAGAACGCCATGATGGCGTCGCCCATGTACTTGTCGATATAGCCCTTCTGATCGATGATGACGTCTGTCAACGGCGTCAGGAAGCGGTTCATCAGCGCGATCAGGCCTTGCGGATCCTGCTTGTAGCTCTCCGAGATCGTGGTGAAGCCGCGCACATCGGAAAACATGATCGTCATCTCGCGCTCCTCGCCGCCGAGCACCAGCTTTTCGGGCGACTGCGCGAGCTGCTCGACCAGGACGGGCGACATGTATTGCGCGAACATGCCGCGGATCTGCACGCGCTGACGCTGCTCGCGCACGAAGCTCGCGAAGATCAGTGTCAGATAGATCGCGGTGGTCGAGAGCAATGGGTAGGTGAAGTCGATGAGATAGCGATACTGCGCATAGAAGAACCAGGATACGCCGACCAGGATGGCGGCGAACATGGCACCCGCGAGCCCAAGGCGCACCGGTCCGAGATTCGGCGTGAAGATGATGACGAGCAGGCCGATCACGAGCGCGGCGATCAGCTCGACGCCGAGCGCATAGTTCGGCTGGGAGATCACCGCGCCGCTGAGCACGCTCTCCAGCACCTGGGCATGAATCTCGACACCCGGCATGGTCGATGACACCGGCGTGGTCTTGATGTCGTTCAGCCCGACCGCCGAGGTGCCGACCAGCACCAGCTTGCCGGCGATCCTGTTCGGCGGCACGGTGTTGTCGAGCACATCAGCGGCGGAGACGTAGATCGAGGGATCCTGGCGGGCATAGTGCACCCAGAGCTGGCCGTTCTTGTCGGTCGGAATCTCCACGCCCTTGAGGCGCACGGCCCTGATGCCGGTCTTGTCGGTCCGGACCAACAGCGTCGGCGTTCCCGTGACGACGCGTAAAATCTCGAGGCTGAGCGAGGGCATGATGTTGCCCTGGGCGCGCATGATCAACGGCACGCGGCGGATCAGGCCGTCGCGCTCGGTCTTGATCGAGAACAGGCCGCGGCCGGCCGCGACCTTCTCGATGACAGGCACGTTGCGCAAGAGGCCGGGGAATTCGAACAGGAAACGTTCGGCATCCGCTTCGCCGACCGTCGCGACGCCGGTGAAGGGCAGCGACTTGTCGATCTCGGACGAGATCGCCGGCTGCCCGGTTTCGCCCAGCACCACGTGCGAGCGCTTGATCGCGTCGGCGAGGACCTGGTCATTGGTCGGCAGTTCGCGCAGCCTGGCGCGGGTGGCGTCGTCGAGATCGCGCATCTGGCTCGCGACCAGATCCGGGTTGAGCCGGTCGGCTTCGGAGAACACCATGTCGAAGCCGATCGTCACCGCGCCGTTACCGGTGAGGTTCTGGATCAGGTCCGCGATCCGCGTGCGCGGCCATGGCCACTGGCCGAGCTTGGCGAGGCTCTTGTCGTCGATGTCGACGATGGTGACCGGCCGCGCCGCCTTGTGGCGCGGATCGATCAGCTGGAACATGTCGAAGGTGCGCAGCCGCAATTCCTGGATCGGCGGCGGATCCCAGACACGAGCGCCGGYGAACAAGACCAGCAGCGCAAGGCACATCAGCCGCGCGAAGCCGAGCTTCCGCGCAAACCACCGCCGCAGGATCTTCAGACGTTTCATTTTAGTCGGACTTCCTGACCTGTATCGCGCCCGGCGCCGATCATGCAGCTGCGGCGCGTAATTGGCTATTCCCCGGCGGTTCAGGATTATGGATTTTTTGCCGCGGTCAAGCTGCGAGCCGGCCGCCAGGAGGCCCCGGCGGCGATCAGGTGATGTGGAAGATGAAATCGCTGGCCTTCAGATTTGCCGCGATCACGTTCTTCAGCAGGATCGTCTCGTGGTTGTCCAGCGTGATCTGGGCGCCGCCCGATTGCGGAGCGATATTGACGTCGTCCAGCGAGCTGATGCTGCCGAACTGCCGCAGGTCGATCTTGTCGAGGCCAATCTCGAAATCGTCGAYGCTGTGCTGGACCGTGGACTGCGACGACGTCGGCGCGAACACGAACTGGTCCTTGGCGCCGCCGCCGATGAGCGTGTCGCTCGACTCGGTGGCGAAGATCACGTCCTTGCCGTCGGTGCCCTCCAGGCGGACGCCCTGGCTGTTGGCGCCCTCGACGAAGATGAAGTTCACGGTGTCGGAATGGCCGGTCGAGTCGGCAACGGTCACCGTGATCTTGTCCGTTGCGGGCGGCTGCGGATACTGCTCGGTGCTGGCGCCTGTCGGGTCGTAGGTGATGCCGGCACTTTCTGCGAGGCCGGTGTTGATCTGCTCGAGCGAGCCCGTCGTCGGATATGCACTGACGCTGCTGGTATCCGGATGCGAGGTCGACACCGTGACGGTGAAAATGTCCGTCGCCGCGCCAGAATCGGTATCGGTGACCACCAGATCGGTGATGATATCGTTGCTGTTCTCGCGGATGTGCTCGACGTGGAAGCTCTCGGTGTTGATGACTGGGCCGATGGCAGGCGTCACGCTCGTGCCGATGGTGGTGATGTCGTGCGAGATCGGCGTGGTGCCGCCGGTGCCCGTCGCCGTGAGATCGATCGTCGCCGTCGAGCCAGCGGTGGTGATGGCGCCTGTATAGGTGTCGTCGAGAGCGTGGACGCCCAGCGCGCCAGGCTCGCCGCTGAATCCGTCGGCAGGCACGAACCGGATCAGCGTAGCGGAGCACAGCACGAGCGCATTCGCATCACCGACCGAGTCGACATCGACCCAGCAGCCGCCAACCTTGTACTGCCAGACGCCCTGGTCGGCGGTCGCGGCGTCCGACGTCACCGCGATGGCCTTGAAGGTCGCGCCAGTGTCGGCGTCATGGAACTTGTTCGTGAAGAGATCGCGGATCTTGCTGCCAGCCGGATCGCTGTCGTTGCCGGCGACGGCGGCCAGCGTCGCGCTGTCGAGCGTCGGCGCGTCGTTCTTGCCGGTGATCGTGATGGTGACGTCGGTCGTGGTGGTCTCGCCCCGGCCATCATCGAGCGTGATGGTGGACACGACCTTCGCCGTCTGGTCCTGGCCGAGGAAATCGAGCGCGTTGTCGGCGATCGAATAGTGCCAGGTGACGGTACCGTTGTTCTTGCCGGTCAGCTGATACGTCAGCGCGTTCTTCAACGCGGCGGTCTCGTCGGGCGTGAGCGACGCGGTGAGGTCGGTGGCGCCGTCGAGCCAGGTCACGTCCTGGTCGACCTTCGTCACCGTCGGCCGGTCGGTCAGGTCGATGTCCTTGAAGTCGATCGAGCCGGTCGCGGCCGGCGACGGGTCGATCGTCGAGGACGAACCGGTGGTATCAGGCTGCTCGGAGAAGCTTGCGGTCAGCTGCGCCACGTCCGTGGTGGTGAATGCCGGCGCATCGTCGTCCGCATGGATCGTGATCAGCGTGTGGCCACCCTCATCACTGCCCGCGAAGTGCGCGTCGCGATAGTCTCCGACCAGGGTCAGGCTGATGCTCTTGCCATCGTCGCCGGTGACCGTCAGCACGCCGCCGCTCGCGGGGTGGTCGGCATCCGGGACATAAACCGCGCTGGTGCCAGGCCCCCACTTGATCATCGTCAGGTCGATCTTGTCGTTCGCGGACAGCTCCGCGATCGAGCCGCCGAAATCCTTCGTATCGATCTCCAGCTCGGCGCCGTCACCGGCAAGCGTGATCGTTTGCGATACCGCACCCTTGACCTCGAGCGTCGCGCCGGCATCGACGACGACCGCGCCCGTGGCCGAGCCCGACAGCGAGCCAAACAGCGTCAGCGTCCCGGTGTGAACCTCGATCGAGCCAGTGCCGGTGTTGGTGATGTCGCCCGTGATCGACGCAGTGCCCCAGCTGTCGATGTCGCCATAATTTTCGATGGTCAGATCGGCCCCGGAAATGGAGGCCGCGTGCAGATCGATGTCGCCGTGGTTGACGATCGAGGACGCATCACCGAACACGCCGCTGCCGGCGACCGTCCAGGTGCCGCCTGCGTTGTTATTGAACGTGGCGGTGGCGACCGAGATGTTGCCGTTGATGTGGCCGGCGTTGTTGATCGTGATCTCGCCACCAGTCTCGACGATCGCGTAGGTCGATGAGGTCACGCTGCCGGCATCGGTTGGCCCGATGGTGCCGGAGTTGATGATAGTCGCAGTGCCGGTACCGTTCTCCTGGATGGAGATCGCAGCGACGCCATCGGCGCCGACCACGGAGCCGGTATTGGTGATGTGCGTCGAGCCGGTCGCCCCCGCATCGTCCTGGTCGACATTGATGCCGGACGAGGTCGTGCCGGTGATGTGCCCGTTGTTGGTGACGGTGACTGCGCCGTTGCCATGGGAGACGATGTCGAGACCGACCGCGCCGGAAACGCCGCCGCCGATCGTCGCCGTGATATTGCCCGCGCCGTTCGCACCGTCATGCAGCACGATGCCGTTGCCAGTCTGGCCGGTGATGTCGCCTGATGTCGTCAGCGAGATGTCGCCGATGCCGTTCTGAGTGACGACAATGCCGTTGGTCGCGCCGGTCAGCGTACCGCTCGGGGTCAGTACGATATTGCCGCGATGGCCGATCGTCCCGCCCGAAGCGGTGAAGTCGAGCGCGTCGCCCTTGCCCGAATTGATGTCGGCATCGCCGGTGACCGTGAAAGTACCGCCGGTCGTCGCCTGACCGGCGATAGTGCCGGTAAAGGCATGGCTCGTCTTGTCGAGCTCGAGCGTATTGGTGCCACCGGCGAAGGTGACGGTCTGCGCGTCCGCGCCACCAAGCTCCAGCGTCGTGTCATCGTCGATGATCAGCGTGCCCGTGCCGGTGATGCCGCCGGACAGGTTGAGCGTACCGCTCTGGACTTCGATGGTGCCGGTGTTGGTGACGCCGCCCGTGATCGTATTGAGGCCGGCGACGCTGTACAGGTTGCCGGCATTGGTCAGGCTGCCGCCGTTGATCGAGACGTCGGTCAGATAGAGCTTTGACGCGCCGTCGACCGAGATGATGCCGCCGGCGTTGGCGATGGTGGAGGCCGTGAGCTTCAGCGTGCCGCCGGTCACTGCCTCGATCAGACCGTGATTGGTGATGGCGTGAAGGATGCCGGGATCGATCGTCAGGGCGCCGCTGGTGACCGAGATCGTGCCGGTGTTGCCGACGTCGGCGTTGTCGATGGCGCTCGCGCCGGTCGATTCCAGCGTGCCGGCGATGGTGAGCGTGCCACCGGCCAGGCTCGCACCGTTCAACGTCAGCGTCTTGCTCGCATCGACATTGACAGTGCCGTGATTGACGATCGCGGTGCCCACAACGGTCGCGTTGTCCAGCGTCAGCGTGACGCCGCTCTCGACCGTCACCGCACTGACGCTGAGCGTGGCGGCGCTGTCGATCTTGCTGGCACCGGTGACGTCGATCGTGCCGGCACCCTTGATGGCGCCGCCGCTGATCGTGGCATTGTCCAGCGTCAGGACCGCATTGCCGTCGACGATGACGTCGCCGCTCGAATTGTCGACGGTCGAGCCCTGCTCGATCGCGAGCGCGCCGTTGGCGAGCACTTCGATGATGCCGGCATTGGTGACGGTCTCACCGCTGAGCGCATTGCGCGCACCGCTCACCTTGAAGACGGTATTGTTTTTCAGAATGCCGCCGCTCAGGACGGCATCGCCGGTCAGATCGATCTCACCGTTGTTGGTAATCGTGCCTGCGCCGCGAATGCCGACGTTGAGGACGGGGCCTCCCTCGTCATCACCGCCGCCGGTGTCGATCACCGCACCAGCTCCGCCGATGGTCGCATTGTTGACGATCAGCTTGCCGCTGGCATCGACCGTGATCTGACCGTCATTGATAACGCTGGAGCCCTGATGGATCGTCAGCCAGCCATTGGCCAGCACCTCGATCACACCGGCCGCGGTGTTGGACACGGTCTCGTGGGCGAACTCGACCGTGCCCTTGACGTTGACGGTGCCGGAATTGTTCAGCGTGCCGTTCTCGATCAGGCTGGTGCCGTCGAGCTCCAGCGTGCCCAAAATGCTGACGGTGCCACCATCGACCGTCGCGGTATCGACGATCAGCGTCGAGCCGGCATCGGCCCTCAGCAAGCCGCCGGCGTTGTGGATCGTGGCGAGCGTCTTCAGCGTGCCGCCGGACAGCTCGATCGTGCCGGAATTGGTGATCTTGGTGCCGCTGGCGAAATCGCCGCCGCCCGCGAGCGTCAGATAGCCGGCATTGGTGAGCACGCTCGTGCCCAGAATCTCGGCCTTGCCGCCGACCGACATCGTTCCGGTCGCGGCGGTCGTGAGGATCGAATCGGCACCCATGTTGAGCGCGCCTGATATCGTCAGCGAGCTCTGGACGATCACCTTCGGCGGCGGGCCACCGAAATCGTTCATCGTCAGCGACTTGGCGTAGGCCGCGGTGTCGATCGTCACCGGATAGGACGGCGTCAGGCCGTGCAGCTGATCGGTGATGACGATGACGTCGTCATTGATGGTCGGGACCGTACCGGTTGCCCAGTTCGCCGCGTCCTTCCAGAAGCCGCCGGAGGGAGCGCCGGCCTTGTCGGTCGCGATCCACACCACCGCGGGCGCGTCGGTGCCGGTGATCGTGACGGTGATGGTCTGCTGTGAGGTCGCGCCGTGCGAATCCGTCAGCGTCACGGTGTAGACCAGCGTCAGCACCTCACCCTTCGGGATGAAGTCGGCGAGATAGACCGGCAGATCGGCCAGCGACCAGTTGATGGTGCCGGTGCCGTCTCCGGTGCTGTCGGCGCCCGCCGCGATCGCGACCGACATCGCGCTCTGGAACGCCGCGAGCGGGCCCGGCGGAACGGTGCCATCAGGCAGGGTCGCGCTGGTCAGCGCCACCGACACCGTATGCTTGTCGGTGAGATCCACGTCGTCGAAGTTCAGCGTGCCCGTCGTCGGCACATCGCTGGTGAGCGGGCCACCCGGCACGCTGGTGCCGCCTTCAAAGATGATGACCGGAACGCTGGTGGTGATCACCGGCTTGTCGTTGGTGCCGGTGATCGTGATCGTGATGGGGATGAAGGCGGTCTCGGGGCTGACCGAGAAATTGTTGTCGACGCGGACCATGTAGGTCAGCGTCAGCGTTTCGCCGGCCGCGAGGAAGTCGAAGACGTGGTCGGGGATCGTGTAGGTCCAGACCGCCGAGCCGTTGTTGTTGTTGCCACCGTCGGCGGCGACGCTGATCTGGATCTGCGTCGCCGCGATGTCCTGCTTCTGAAGTGCAGAGAGCGTGCCGGTGACGTCCTGGCCGGCACTCTTGTAGACGTAGTTCGGCGCATCGGCGAGATTCACGCTCACCGTCGGCCTGTCGCCCAGGTTCTGGTCGACGAAGGTGATCCGGCCGGAGATCGTGTCGGAATGCGTCGTGTCGCCGGTCGTGTCCGCGCGCTCGGTCAGCGCAAACGCCGTCTTCACATTGCCGTTGAGATCAAGGCTTTGAGACAGAGGCTTGCCGGGGTAACGGTTGAAAGGCGTCGTGTGATCGCTGGGCCCCTGCGGTCCCTGCTGACCGAGGTTGGTGAAGAGCGCGGTCGCGATGTAGCCGGCCGGCGTCTTGATCACCAGGCCGTCGCTGGTCTGCGTGATCGTGTCGGTGAAGTTCGTGGTCAGCTTGGTGTTGGTGTTGTTGTCGGTGAACTTCAGCGTGAACACGTCCGTGATCAGCTTCTGCACGTCCGGCGACAGCAGCCCGTTGGTGATCGAGACATTGCCGCCGCTGATCTGGATCATCTGGCCGGCCTGGTTGACCGTCGCGATCGGCAGCAGCGTGACCTTGTCGAACAGGATGTAGGAGCCCGTCGTGCCGTTCGGCTCGACCAGCACCTGGAAGCTCGCCTGCGGCTGCGGATCGCCGCCGCCGGCAGGAACGACGAAGTTGATCTGGGTCAGAACCGCCGTGCCGCGGATGCCCATGGTGGCGACCGGCGTGTCGATCTTCATGTCGCCGTGCTTGGCGGTCTCGCCCGCGACGAAGGTGATGGTGCCCGCAACCAGGCTCAGCAGCGAGGAATTGCTCGACCCGTTGGGGTCGTAGACCATCTCGTTCAGCACCATCCGCGCATTGGAGGACAGGCCGAACACGGTGCCGTCGATGAAGGTGATGCCGAGCGTCGAATCCGCGCCGGTCGAGACCACATCGCCCTTCTCGACATTGTCGCCGTTGTTCAGCGTGACCGAGACGCCGTTGCGAACCGCGGTCGCGCTGCCGGAGAGTTTTGTGACGTGGCCGATGACCTGCGCGGCGGCGATGCCGGGCGCGGCCTGCGCAACCTGCACATGGCCCGTGAGCGCGTTGACGACGTCGCCGGTGAGATGGGCGCCATCGGGCGAGGCGATCGCTGCGCGCTTGTCGCCCTTGAAATAATCGTGAACGACGAACTCATGCCCCTCGTGGGACAGCACGAGGTCGAGACCTGCGCGCTTGAACTCGCCATTGAAGATCAGGTTAGCATCGGGAACAACGAACGTGCCGTCGGGCACGTGACCGTGCGCCTTCGCGACAAAAGGCTTGGCGATAAAAGTCTTGGCCGCAAAGGAATCGACATGAACGTCCGCGGCCGAGCGGGAACCCTCGCCATCAAGGGGAATCGTGGCGTCAAATTTGCCAGCGTAATTCAACCGGGGGGCACCGCAAAAAGAGTTAAAATCTAAGTAAGTAACGACCGCCTAAGCTTGAATAGCATTACCAAGTCCTTAGCGAAACCATCTATTGCTTGTGTGATTCCCATCACTTGGCTGGAGGAGTCTCCAATAGCGGCGCCTTCACAGAGAAGTCGAAGTAATTCTTTAAATATTCCGAGGTCGGTTTTCGGCTTATTTTCACGCATTCCCAGTCATCCAAAGTAACCAGTCGCCCATATCGAACGACGGATACTTGTGTCATCTTTTGTTCGTAGTTCCCCGCAGCATCCTGCGGCAAATACGGGGCAGAATCTGTGACCCAACTAACAGAACCCGTGAAATAGCGGGCTGTTAGCCATAAGCGGTAGAATCAGCCCTCCCGCAGCTTCAGCCCGCAATTGGTTCCATTTCGCGGCGACGGAGCCCTCCTAGCCGGCGAATCGTAAAATTTTACGCAATTTGCACAGGCCCGTTTCAGCCTGTCCCACGGTTTTGGGAGCCCTGCCGGGCGCATTAAGCAGAACAAAACGGCCCGTCTCGCACTATCTCCGCGAAAGCAACAAAGCCCGGCACGACCAGGTCGAGGGGGACCTGGCGAAGCTGGAAGGGGATGTCAGATGGAGACCGCTGCTCGCTCGCGCGCTTGGCGCGCTGTCATTGTGCTGTGCGGATTGATCCTGCTTGGATCGGCCGCCGAGCTCCGCGCCGGCACGCTGCTGTCGCCTGGGGCCGGCGTCCTCGTGCGCAAATCCGCCGAGCCGTTCGGCGTGTTCGCCTTCGCTATCTCCTCCGGCAGCCTCCAGCAGAAATGGTTCGCGCTGAAGCAGAAGCTCGACGACGACATGGTGCAGCTCGCGCTGTGCGACGGCGACCGGGACAATTGCGCGTCGCCCGCGGCGCTCAAACTGATCGCCATCGTCGACCAGGCCCGCAGCCGCGACGGCCGCGCGAAGCTGGGCGAGACCAATCGCGCCATCAATCTTGCCATCCGGGCCGCCAATGACGGCGCCGACGACGTCTGGAGCTCGCCGCTCGCGACCTTTGCGCGGGGCGCTGGCGATTGCGAAGACTATGCCATCGCCAAGCTGGCCGCGCTGCGGCTCGCCGGCGTTGCCAATGAGGACCTCCGCATCGTCGTGGTGCGTGACGTCAGGGCCGGCGAAGAGCATGCGGTCGCCGCAGCAAGGCTCGACGGCCACTGGCTGATGCTCGACAACCGCCGCATGGCGATGGTCGAGGACGACGCGGCCCAGACCTACCAGCCGCTGTTCGTGCTCTACCAGTCCGCCGTGATGAAATATGTCGACGAACCCGTGCGGTTGTCGATGGCCGCGCCCGAGGCGCACTGACGAAGAAGATGTTCACCGCGTGCGTCGCCGCCAACCGCTCGGGGTCTCGCCGGTCAGCTTCCTGAATGCCGCAGCGAAGGCGGTCTGCGAGGAATAACCAAGCGCGGCTGCGATCGACACGATCGAGTCGTCGGTGTCGCGCAGCATGTTCATGGCCTGCTCGAGCTGGTGCTGGCGTAGCCAGGCATACGGCGACAGCCCGGTGCTTCCCTTGAAGGCGCGGCAGAAATGGAAGCGCGAAAGGCCGGCATCGGATGCCAGCGCCGCGAGCGAGACGTCCGCATTGCTGTCCGAACGCAAGCGTTCGATGGCGCGACACAGCACCTTGGGCGACAACCCGCCGGTGACCGGCTGGACCGTTACAGGCGAACCTGCGTGGGCAACCAGCAGGCGCGTCGCCAGAAGATCAGTCATCTGATGCCTGAACAGGGCATCCAAGGCCGCGCTGCCTTCCAGCACATCCGCAGCACTCAGGAGCAATCGGGATGTAACGGGGTCGGGATGGACCGTTCGCTCCACGAGATCACCAGGAGCGGCCACGTCGGCTTCGTGGGCAACGCGCTGGAGCGTTGCGTGCGGCAGGTAGAGCTGAACGACATTCAGAGGCTGGTAAATGTCCCATCGTGAGCTCGAACCGGCCGGAATGACTGTCACGGTCCCGGGACGCGTCATTCCATTCACAAATGCTTTCCCGTTACGGCGCTCGAACCGCACCGACCCGGCGGGGAACGTCATGATGACGTGATCGTCCATGGGCTTGACGACGTCGTGGAGGGGATCATGCTTCCAAAGTGTGATCGCGCCGCAGGATGATGACGCCATGTGAACGGGCTTCGTCTTGAGTACGCGCGTCATTTCCGCATCGGGACACTCGCCGATCGGCAACTGGGAAGTGTCTGGATTCTGCGAAATATCTCGCAAGCGAGGTTTGCTCATGGACCTGTTCTCGCCGTTGAGAGGGTCTGGTTTGAGCGTTCGAGGCGTTCTCAGGAATACGGATCTGGGGTCTCTTCCCAAAGTGACCCTGCTGCAAGTTTAGACGAAACGCGCGTTCAGATCGACCTGCATTCTCGGATAGTGCGGGACCATGGTGCCGCAGGGCAAGGTTTCGCAGGTTCCGCGGCAGCTCGGCCAATGACCAGCTGGTTTGTGTTCTTCCGCTTTTGGCCCGAAGGCGAAGTGCCGCGATGTCCGCTCCCGCGCCGCCGTTGGGGGAGAAGCAGACATCAGGTGGCCGACTCGCAGCAACCGACTTTATGAGTACGCACCCTAACACTACTTTGGCAGATTTTTGATTTTGTCGCGTTTTATAGGATTCCCGAATCAATTTTTCAATGATTCATGGGTGGTCGGCTCTTGGAGGGCTGACCATGCCGGGATGGGAAGACGAACTTGAACGCTGGCTGAKGCCGTTCTTGGACCGGCTGGGTCATAAGACCCGGCAGCGGATGTGCCCTCTGTATGTTGCGGGACTGATCGGTCCTGGCGATCGCAAGAGCGTTCAGCCGATGGCGGAACGCCTTGCCACGAGCAACTACGACCAGTTGCACCATTTCA